>JALRCK010000579.1 GCA_023262305.1 Deltaproteobacteria bacterium | reverse complement strand
GAGCTTCAGCCTCAGGGGAGTATCCTTGAGTTCGAGGCGTCTCAGCCCGCGCGTGAAGTTGTCGAGAGTATCCTTGAGGCTGATCCATCGATCGTAGGTTTCGGTGTCTACATCTGGAACGTCTCCAAAACGAGAGAGGTGATCTCGCTCCTCAAGAAGGTCAGGCCCGAGATCGTTGTTGTGATCGGCGGACCAGAGGTGAGCTTCGAGTATGAGGAGCAGCCGATCGTGGCGCTCGCTGACTATCTGATTACGGGTGAGGCCGACACAGCATTTCGAGACCTGTGCCGCCAGGTTCTCGCGGGCAGAGCGCCAGCAGAGAAGGTGATTCGCGCCGGATTGCCTGCTCTCGCCGATCTAGCACTTCCTTACACGCACTACACCGATCGTGATATCGCACACCGCGTCATCTACGTTGAGGTCTCTCGCGGGTGTCCCTTCACCTGTGAGTTCTGTCTCTCCTCAATTGACATTCCAGTGCGGCAATTTGATCACCTCAAGGTGCTTGAGGAGCTGGACCAGCTCCATAAACGTGGCGCCAGAACCTTTAAGTTCGTTGATCGCACCTTTAATCTCAACATCCGGACGTCGCTCACGATACTCCAGTTCTTTCTTGATAGGATGGAACCCGGGCTCTTCGTGCACTTTGAGATGGTGCCGGATCGCTTTCCGCCGCAGCTCCGCGAGATCGTCGCAAAGTTCCCCCCGGGAAGCCTGCAGCTTGAGATCGGAGTGCAGACCTTGAACCCACGCGTTGGGGCTAATATCAGCCGTCGCCAAGATGTCGAAAAGCTTAAAGACAACATCGCATATCTACGACGGGAGACCTCAGCGTACCTCCACATCGACCTGATCGTTGGGTTGCCCGGAGAATCCGTCGAGAGTTTCGGAGTTGGATTCGATCAGGTCGTTGAGCTCAACCCGCACGAAATCCAGGTTGGGATCTTGAAACGTCTTCGAGGAACTCCAATAAAGCGGCACGACAGCGAGTACGAGATGCGTTTCTCGGATGAGCCGCCGTACGAGGTGCTGCAAACAAAGGATGTCTCCTTTAAGGAGCTGCAGCAGATGGGGCGCTTCGCGCGGTATTGGGATCTTGTTGCTAATAGCGGCAACTTTATCGAGTCGAGGCCCCTCCTGCTCGCCGGGACAGCAGGGCCGTTTCAGGCGTTCTTCGCCTTCAGTGAGTGGCTCTATACTCAGGTCGGACGTCGTTCCTCGATCAATCTTAAAACATTAAGCGAATTAGTCTTTGAGTATCTCCTTTCGATCAAAGCCAGAGAGCGAGATGAGCTCGGATATATCGTTGCTCGTGATTACATGCGCGGTGGTCGTGCAGACCTTCCGCGAGTGCTCGCGCCTTACGCAGGAGAGAAGCGGGAAACCGAAAAGGTGCTCTCCCTCAAGCGTCAGCAGCGTGTGGTCGGAGCGTAGGGAGGCGAGGCCTTCGGGGAATCCCCCACTGGCGGTACCCCGTATGTGAGCGAACATCGAGCAAGCATCTCGGAAAGCTCACGTATCAGTTGGAAATAGAAACGGTCTGTCGGTAGAGGATGTACTAGGCGGGGCTGCTGTTCAGGCCCTCCGAATCTGTCGGTTTCTATACGCAGCTTTACCGACCCGTTCACAAGAGACATTGAGTAGTCCAACGATTCAAGTATCGTAAAGGCGCATGTCCATTGAGAAGCTTCAAACCAAAGTCGATCAGTATCAAGCGCGTGGCTGGGTAAAGGTTGCTGAGCGACCATTTGATCAACTGTGTCGTTTAGCTACCCCCACAAGAGAGTGCACCACTCAAGACATCTCCCCTGAAGAGCGC
>JALRCK010000578.1 GCA_023262305.1 Deltaproteobacteria bacterium | reverse complement strand
AGAGGGGATTCGCCGCGGCTATCAGAGTGTAGGGCTAACCGATGCTCGACTATCAGGGGCATCAGTTGGCGAGTCCGATGGAGTACCTTTCTTCACCTCAGAGGTCTTCTTCACCAATAACAGCCGCGCCATGAACGCTCATATTTTGGTTATTCAGCTCCATGATCGCACTTACACCGCAAGCGCCGTCGGATATGCCTCACCCAATGGATCAGGGCTGCGCGCGCTTATCGGAGCTATACACGTGGACGGAAAAGCGATTGACCTGGCGGCTCGACCACCCACCCAATGGGTTCCAGTGCTGGCGGGGATCCTTCTCGCTCTGACGATTGGAGCTCTCTATAGGTGGGGTAAAAAGAGGGGCGGCTCACCGAAGTAGGACAACGGCAGCGAAGAAGAGGTAAAGGATTCGCAAGCGCCCCTATTCGCCCCCTCGACGCACTCATTATTCATTCCACCCCTTGGGTGAAACGCCACATTAGGCTTGCAACACCCACGCCAGCACCGCTTTTGCAACGTGCAGGCGGCTTTCAGCTTGCTCAAAAACGACCGATTGAGGTCCGTCCATTACCTCATCAGTAACCTCCTCACCCCGATGGGCTGGAAGGCAGTGCATGAACTTCACGTGGCTTGGCGCTTGAGCCATTAGGGCGGCATCCACCTGGTAACCAGCAAACGCTTTGAGGCGGTGGTGGTGCTCCTCTTCCTGCCCCATGGAGACAAAGGTGTCTGTATAGATAATATCAGCGCCTGTGACAGCCTCCACGGGATTATGGATAAACTCGATCGACTGCTGCGGCGATACCCGACGCGAATGCGTTACCCTCTGCTCCCCTTCCGGAATTTCGTACCCCTTCGGACTAGCGACCACGATACTATGTCCCCGCATCACACACGCTTGAACGAGGGAGGTCGCCACGTTGTTGCCGTCCCCGACATAGGCGACCTTGAGCCCCTTCGGTCCTTGAGGAGCGAGACGCTCCATCGTGATCACATCGGCGATCGCTTGGCACGGGTGATGTTGGTCGCAGAGCGCATTAATAACGGGAACCTTCACGGTCGAGCACAACGTTGAGATCGTTGAATGGCTATAGACACGTGCCACAAGGATGTCGCAAAAACGCTCAAGGTTTCGTCCAATATCAGGGATGGACTCCCTACCCGCCTGCTTTGAACCGCTCACAAAGATCTGACCGGCCGAGAGGAAAACTGGGTGCCCTCCCAAGGAGACCGTTGCAACCTCGAAGCTTACCTTTGTCCGCAGCGATGGCTTTTCAAAAACAAGTGCCACAAACCTACCGGCGAGGGGACGGTCGCCAGCCTCTCCGTTCATCCGCTCGGAGCGATACCGATCGGCCATCCCCACTATCCCCTCCAGGTCTTCCTGGGAGAGGTCGGCTATCTTTGCGATGTTTTTCATATGACTCCTACCGCGGCGCACCCCCTTACCTTACGGATTACCGGCTAACAAACCAATAAAAAACGGAAGATCGTTTCACAAAAACAATCATATCAGCACCATTTGGCACTCGCCGGAGCGGGGATCAGAGGGAACAGGAACCCCTCGATACTAAGCAGCAACAGCTCTCTTGAAAGGTTCCAGACCAGAATCTTGCCCAACAAAACCCACGAGGGTCTCAGCTGAGCGCTCGGGGTGAGGCATCAATCCAACGACATTACCCGCACGGTTACAGATACCGGCGATGGCGTTACACGAGCCATTCACGTTGGTGTTTCGATCCTCTGGAGCAACGACACCGTTGGCATCACTGTAGCGAAAAACGACCTGCCCGTTTGCCTCAAGCTCTTTGAGGGTCGC
>JALRCK010000577.1 GCA_023262305.1 Deltaproteobacteria bacterium | reverse complement strand
CGGCATGAAGAACCTGTGCGATTGGCTGGAGGCGCACCCTCATGCCATCCGCAATACAAGATCCTTCGTGGAGCTCGCTCGATCAGGGTCTCAAAACGCGGACACAATCATGTCAGAGTTGAGCATGCGCTTGAGCGCATGGGACCTACCCGCCATTCGAGCCACCACTTCTGCTGACGAGCTCGACATAGAGGACCTTATCGCGAGACCAACTCTCTTTATCGTTGAGCTTCGCGAGTCTGAGCTTGAGATGCTCCGTCCGATGGCGAACGTTATTGTGGTGGAGATACTTCGCTTCCTCACAAAGAGAGCCGAGCAGCACAAGGGCGTGAAGTTGCCCCGCCCCGTGGGCATCGTTATCGACGAGTTTGCGAGCGCACTCGGCAGGCTCCCCGATATTCACGTAAAGCTCAACACGCTCCGGTCACGAAACGTCAGCATCGTAGCTGCAATTCAGTCGACCGCTCAGATTAAAGCGAACTACGGTGATGACGCAGACTCCGTACTCGCCGGTTTTAGCACCAAGATCTTCATGCCTAACCTTGACCTCACCGACTCTGAGTGGGCTTCGAAAGAGAGCGGTCAGATGACCATCCGCTTCAAGACCCAATCTCAGGGCGTCAACAAGAAGAAGATTGAAGTCTTTGCAAGCCAGAACGACAGTTACCAAGAGCAGGTGCAACAACGTGCCGTTCTTACGCCAGATGAGATCGGAAAACCTGCCGACAATATCTCGACATTCTTCATGCCGGGCACGCCCGTATTCCAGGGGCACCTCATCCCCTTCTATAAGATCCCCGAGATGCTCAAGCGCATGACGGAATTCAATGAGGATAATCAGCTCCAACTTCGATCAACGCCGATTGAGTATCAGGAGACTCTTCCTGCTCCATCGACCTCAAGCGGTGGAGGCTCCGGAGGCGCGCCTGGTGGCAATGCCCTTCCGAATGGAATTACGAACACATCGGGTTGGTCTGACGCACAGGTTGCATCCAAACTGGAGGAGGTCAAAAAGAACCTCGACTGGGACAATACAACTGGGAGCGCCCGCAAGTGGTGGGAGGCTTTCGAGAACGAGAATAAGACAAGGATGCCCCTCGTTTTGCGGCTCGCTGAAGAGCTTCAGGTGCGCAAGGCGACGATTACGGAATTCTTCTTGGCGTATGTCTACAGTAACACCGACAACATTCAAGCCAACTTGAGCTACCTCGACTACACTCGCCTGAAGAAGGAAGAGGAGAAGAAAAAGAAGGAAGCGGCCGCTAAAGCCGCGGGGGGAACCGAAGAGCGCTGGTAAAGGCTGGAGTGCGACCCCTTGCTATGCCTCTGACGCTATTGTCCGCTCAATAGCCTTCACAAGGCTCTTGGACCGAGGGCTCACATACGACCGCCATCGCCCCACCAAAAAGCCTTTTCGATCGATGAGAAACTTCTCAAAGTTCCAGCGCACGGGACCACGCAGAACACGAGGACCGCTCTCAGTCAAAAACTTGAAAAGGGGCTGCTTGTCCGGACCTTTGACCGAAGCCTTCGGAAGGAGAGGGAATGTCACGCCATGGTTGAGTTGGCATACCGATGCAATCTCAGCATCGGTGCCAGGCTCCTGCTCAAGAAAATCATTGCTCGGAAATCCAAGCACAACTAATCCCTGCGCGCCATACTGCTGGTGAAGCGCCTCAAGAGCCGCGTATTGCCCGGCTAATCCACACCGCGTGGCGGTATTAACGACTAAGACCGGTTTCCCTCTGTGTTGGCACAGCTGTGTACCGAACATCTCGGGATTCACAAATACTGACTCGCCTGTGTCAGATGGAGTCCCTG
>JALRCK010000576.1 GCA_023262305.1 Deltaproteobacteria bacterium | reverse complement strand
CCCACGAGGAAATCTCATCTATAGTCCGCGGGATGACCAAGAGCCGAACGAGCCTGTTGGGGAAACTCAAAGGGTTGTTTACGGGTGGAAAGAAGCTTGAGCTCTCAAGTCTTGATGATCTCGAGGAGATGCTCATCACCAGCGACGTTGGTGTTCGGGTTGCGGAATCGCTGATCGGTTCTGTTCGTGAATCTGTCTCGGGTGACAGTGGTGTAACGGAATCTGATCTAAAGCAGCTCTTGAAGGAGGGGATCCGTAAAGAATTGATCGCTGTGGCGCCCGATCATCGTTTGTACCAACCCGTGGGAACCCCACTCGTTGTGCTCATCGTTGGGGTGAACGGTGTTGGCAAGACCACCACTGTAGCCAAGCTTGCGACCCGGTATATGGAGCAGGGAAAGAAAGTTTTAGCTATTGCGGCTGATACCTTCCGTGCGGCGGCGGTGCAGCAGCTCAATGAATGGGGGAGCCGCAGTGGCTTCACTGTGTTCAGCGGCGCCGAAAACGCCAAGCCGGCAGCCGTGGTATTTGACGGCATGGTTGCTGCGTTGCAGCACGGGGTTGATGTGGTGTTGATAGACACAGCAGGTCGTTTGCATACGAAGTCTAATTTGATGCAGGAGCTTGAAGGTGTGCGCAATTCGATCCGACGACACGTCCCAGACGCCCCTCACGAGACGGTGCTTGTGGTAGATGGTGTAAGTGGGCAGAACGCTCTTTCTCAGGCGCGTGAATTCAATGCCAGCACCCCCCTTACGGGTTTAGTGGTAACAAAACTCGATGGTACACCCAAGGGTGGAATTATCGTTGCGATATCGCAAGAGCTAAAAATCCCGGTCCTTTATGTGGGGGTCGGAGAGAAAGCTCGAGATCTACTTCCATTCTCAGTCGACGAGTTCACTGACGGTCTCCTGGTTGATGAGGGAGATGTCGTTGGTCGCAACGGTGTGCAGGGCTCTCTCAGCTCGGCAGGTGGGGTCGCTGTTCAAATGTAGAGGTGTCGCGAGGAGAGCTTGAGCTATGGAGCAGTCGAAGAATGTCCCGATTCATATCCTTACTCAATTCGACATCCCCGGAACGCTCCACAGCGTCGAAGAGCTAAAGCGAGGGCACATAAACCGCACGTACATTGGGCTATGGGAGGTGAACGGTGCGCGCAAGCGGGTGATTCACCAATCGGTCAATCATCGAGTCTTCACCGACATTGATGCCTTGATGGGGAACCTTGAGATCGTAACCGAGGCGCTCCAAAAGGATCTCGCAACCCGCGTTCAGACCCCAGGGGAGACAACCCTCACACTGATTCGGACTAAAAAGGGAGCATCATACCTGAAGGATGAATCGGGGGAGTTTTGGCGCAGCTTCGAATACATCGAGAATACCGTTTCTTATGATGTTTGTCCGAGTGCGCACGTTGCGCGCGAGGCTGCCGCTATTCTCGGGAGATTTCAGAGGGCGCTGAGTCCGGTGCCGGCAAGCTCGCTCAAAGATACGATTCCATATTTCCATCATGGGTTGCGTCGATACGAGGCGTTTGCCCGAGCAGTCAAAGCCGACAAAGAGGGGCGGGTGAAGGAAGCAATGAGTGAGATTGATTTTGCGCAGTCGCGCCGAGAGCTCGGCGGCTCTCTGATCTCCGCACTGGAAAATGGAGCCGTTCCAACTCGTGTTTCTCACAATGACATGAAGTTGAATAACGTTCTCTTCAACGCGGCTGGTGATACAGCTGTGTGTCTCTTAGACCTAGATACCTGCATGGCGGGGACCCTACTCTTCGACTTTGGAGATCTCGTTCGAAACACGGCGGTGCCGTGTGCTGAGGTC
>JALRCK010000575.1:1105-1824 GCA_023262305.1 Deltaproteobacteria bacterium | reverse complement strand
GGAGGACCCGATCACCCGACAACCTCCATGCAATTTCATTGAGCGTCTCCCACATCCCGGTCCGGCGTCACTTTTGAATCAGGCGGCGCCCTTACGCCCCAACAAAAAGCTCGGGTGTTAGGTCAGGCGAGATGCTTGTGCTGCCTTTATTGAGCCATTCGTTTCGATCTTTGGCAGACATCGCTCTATTGAGCTTGCTCATAATCGCTCCGCGCTTTTCTACGGAGATACCCATCTCTTTGCCCGTCCATGCGGGGGTTTTCTCTAAGATCTCACCGTTCTCCATATAGGAGTTAATCAGTGCCTCGGCCAGGCTGAACCGAATTCCATATGCTTCGGTCGGGGTGTGATCCTTGTTGCCCATGGCTGCTGCAACGAAATCGAGCGCGAGGGTGTGATGAAATCCCATGCGCTCAAGGATGATCGCCGCTATCTGTACATTGTTCGTTTGGAACATCTGCTCCTCATACGCCAGGTCATAGGCGAGGTCCTTGGTTTTTAAGTGCACTCGATACTCTTTGAAGCCCCTGCGATTTTCCCGAAGGAAGGGGGCGAAGGCGAGATAGCGAAGTCCTCGGCAAAGGAGACCGAATCCGAGACCGATTTCAGGAATTCCCTGTCCGATAATTCCCCCGGTGATGAGTGCCTCGTACAACGGATTCTCGACGTAAGCCCAGTCATCCTTGTCAGTTTTACGGCTCAAATTTCTTGAGAGGTAA
>JALRCK010000575.1:0-1096 GCA_023262305.1 Deltaproteobacteria bacterium | reverse complement strand
AGTGCCTCGTACAACGGATTCTCGACGTAAGCCCAGTCATCCTTGTCAGTTTTACGGCTCAAATTTCTTGAGAGGTAACAGAAGGCAAGTAGCACTGCGTGCTCAAACGGATTGTAGGCCTCAAAAAACTCTTGAGCATCGATCAATTTTCCTGGTGTCAACGCCTCAGGGCGATATTCCTTGGTAACGTAGTAGTATGTTGCTTTTATAGTGTGGTTTTTGAGGAGGCGAATGATGTGATTTTCAGCAGACAACGGCAGCCGATTCGATCCGACCTCGTAGTGATGGACCAGCAGTCGGATCGCCTCGGAGAAATTAGCCGCCACAGCTCCGAAGGGGCGGAGCAATTCTTCCGCTGCCTGCCAGCCGAGACGGGCCTCACTGTCAATCGACTTCATCTCTACATGGTTTGTCATTGTTGGTGCTCCCCGTGAAAGAATCGGTGAGAGCCCGAGCCCGGCCCCTTCCCGCTCCTAGCAAAAGTCGGCGCTTTGAGCGACCGGCTTTACGAAACGCCGCAATTTTGATCCCCCTACTAGCTTAACCAGCTGACGGAGAGGGCGAAAGGGAGCATTAAAAAGACTTAATATTATCAGCGCGCTAGTGGTCTTCGAGGCGGAGCGCCCATCGACGGTGGTAAACTTTTGGATTTAGTTACCGGTTATTCTCAAACCTCTGAGTCCTCCGCGTTGCTTAACCAAAAAGCATCGCCGTCCAGTGACGATTGGGTAGGTAGATTTGCTACCGTAAACCAGATCGCTCAAGGAGTGCTGCTGGATCAGGTTCTCGACCCATAAAGGTCCGGAAGAGTTCAGCGGGATCTTGAGTGTCTCCCCGACTTAAGACCTTATCCCTGAATTCTGAGCCCGTAACTGGATTCATGAAGCCTTCTTTCTTGAATCGTGAGAAGGCGTCAGCATCCAACACCTCAGCCCACTGATAGGAGTAGTACCCAGCGGCGTAGCCAACTGAAGAGCTGAAGAGGTGGGTAAACCCAGCGATCATCCCGTAATCACTCGGAAGCGGCACCGCAGCGACCTTGTTGAATTCCTCTCGGCAGTAATCGAGGATCGGACCGTCTTTTTCTCTTGAGTAC
>JALRCK010000574.1 GCA_023262305.1 Deltaproteobacteria bacterium | reverse complement strand
CCTTGGTACGCAAGAGACTGATAGAGTTCGGATAGCTCAATAATGGCGCACAGGGCGTTAACGACGCCCCATCGATCTCTGTCTTCATTCATCTCCCGTACCTCGCCTATCAGCGGAAGGAGTGTGTTCGCGGCAGGAAAGGAGAGTCCTGTGCCACCAAGGAGGGAACGAGCCTCTCGGATGAGATCAGCGCTGGCGTGTTTATGAAGGTAGTCGAAGACAGAGCCCCTCAGCCGCTCAAGGTGCCGAGAGAGATCTGCAACCGCGTCTCTCATATCGCTTGGAAGCTCAAGATGAACCGGTCGAATCGTTGGCTGCCTACGAACAACATTAATAGGGAATATGTAGGGAACACCGACGAGATCTTTCAGCCCCTGGAACTTATCCCACGATCTCCCCGCCTGAATCTGTCCCGGAGTCGCTGAAAGGAGCAACACTCGCGCACCAACCTCTCGAGCCTTTTGCACGAGAGGGACATACGGATACTCACCGGTGGTATGATGCCCCTCATCGACTATGAGGAGATCCGTGGGTCGGAAAGAGAACGAGCCCCTTTCTATATCATTTCTAATCACGTGAGGGACCGCGGAGATAAATGCGGGATCGCTCTCCGCATAAATCTTATCCCGTTTCTTGGGGGGTATCTGACCATCGAGCATGGTCGCCTGGACATCGATCATTTGAGGCGCCCGTTCCGTGACCTGTCGCTGAATCTCCACAGTTGGCGCGCAGAAAATAGTTCGGTGCCCCATGGAGCGTTGCTTGGACGCGATAACGAGCGCCATTTCAGTTTTTCCAGACCCAGTTGGAGCCTGAAGGATCGCGTTGTCTTTTCGCTCCAGAAACCACCGAATAAACTCAATCTGCTCGGGGCGTACAGAGAAAGAATCAGGCTTCAAGCTTGAGAGATCGTGAGCACCCACAAGCGCGATGCGAGTTGCCTCAAGTTGCGGGGTAATGTCAGGGGCAAACGGGTCTTGAATGAGGTCCTTGAGATCGAAATCGAGAAATCTCCGAGGCAGCGCATTCATAGCCTCAACAAAGGCATCTCGTAGAAGCACATACTGCGGGGGCTCTGTTACGGGCTCCTGCCGTTGAGCGCGTGGTCGTAAGATCGGCGGAGGACGAAGTGGCTGGAGGTCTCGCGGTACCACGATCGGGGGAGTGGTCGAGTGGGTTTCTTCTGGAGCGCGTGTCGACTCTGTCGCGGCTGAGACTATCTGATAACCATCGACCGAGAGTTGTACATGATGCTTGTCGTTCCGATAGATCGTAGCGGGGGTCGCGATGAGGTTTATGACCGCGCCCTCGGCAAGCGCCCCATCCCAAAGCTCCGGCCCGACGAAGGCCCGTACCCTCGTCTCACCTTGCTGCAAGACGAGCATGCGTCTTCCCCCTTCGAAGCTCTCAACATCAAGGACTTTCACAGACTCAAAAAGAAATCGGGGCTGTGAGAAGCCTTGACCGAACGGATCGAGGAGCTCGTGTACCCCCTGAAGCAGTCGAGGTGTAAGCTCTTTGAACGTTAACGTAGTGTCGGCAACAACCCGAGCGCTCGCTGGAGGAAGGGGTTGCTGCTGGGCGGCAGCCTTCGAAATCAACTTCACGAACGCTGGGAGACCTGCAGCGCGGATGGTGAGACCCGCCGCTGCTCTGTGTCCGCCGGATTTGAGAATAATCCCTTCGTGATCATCTTTTGTGGCCTCGGCCAACATGCGTGCAAGATCATAGAGCTCGGACCCCGCTCGACCTGAACCTTTGAGGGTCCCATCCCCACCTGAGGCGAACACGAACGCTGGGCGCGCGTATCTCTGCGCGAGCCCCTGCGC
>JALRCK010000573.1 GCA_023262305.1 Deltaproteobacteria bacterium | reverse complement strand
GAGTTGCCGTTGGGGTGTTTGGGACCAGCGGTGTAGGTGTAGGGGTGTGGGTTGGAGTGGAGGTTGGCGTTGTAGTTGGGGTAGTGGTTGGGGTCGACGACGGTGTCGCGGTTGGGGTTGATGTCGGCAGGATCCCCACGCAGGTAAACCCATTAGCTGGCGCGTTATCAGTTATGCTATCTGTTGAATCGATTTGCGTGGAGTCGATGTGTGCCACAGATGTGATAGGGTAGGTGCCATCCACGGGTGGGACGTTGATTCCGAATATGAGGCTGCGGGAGGTGGGGGACGAGACACTGGACGCTGCGGGGACCGTAAAGGGATAGTGCCATGTGAGTGTGCTACCTGAGTTCGTAATAGCTGGGTTTATAATAGAGGCACCACCATAGGTTGGAGTTACCCCAGAATCGAACGTTACTCCCGCTGGGAGGGTAACCTCGATATCATCGAGTGAGATCTCCCCCAAGCCCGCGTTCGTTACAATCACCTCTACGGTGCTTGTGCCACCGGAACTAGTTGCAAAACATGCGTTGGCAGCACTCTCGGTTGTCACAATGCTGGACACAGTTGCTTTGCTGACGGGCGCCGAGAGAGGAAGGAGGGTAGCGAAGTTCCCTGTGTCCGTGTGTTTCATCTGCCCACCGCTGTGGATGTGGCTCATGGGAGAGACCATCGAGGTGGCACCACCAGTGCCACCCTTTACTTTGAATCGATAGGTCTGAGTATATGCAGTATTCGCGAGGCTCGGGACGTTTACATAGTTTACGTCGGAGTAAACGGTGCCACCGAGGTTCATTTCGACCTGGTAGAGCTCGTAGGCGTCAGATCGCCACGTTGGATAGCTGGCAGGGGAGTATCTGAAGTGTCCTTGGTTACTCACCGTTCCCGTGGTTCCGCTGATGGTCACAACAACATCCCGTCCTAATTCAGGGGGATTCGGGGCCACGGTGACTCCGTTGTCGTTAACCTTGTTTGCAGAAGCCTGTTGAGAGGCTCCCGTTGAGTAGGTGAACGAGTCGCTGCAGGTCGCAGAGACTAACGAAGGTTTGGATGGATAAATTGCAATGTCATGTGTTTGGGATGATGCGCTGTTGGAGTTTGAGGTGAAGAAGAAATAAACGGTTTTTGTCGCACCGGAGCCCGCCAAGTATCCCACATGGCTCACGCCATTTTCGTTCGGGGCCAGAGTTAGGTTTCCCCCTGACACGTTTTCGACTTTAACCCACAGGTCGTCTATGGCCGATCCATTGTTAACGATAGAGTACCCGATGTATCCGGCTGTGATTGGTGTGCCGCCTGCTGGCGGGCTCAGATCAACATAAAACACGGAGGACGAAACCCCGGTGATCGTGATACTCGAACCGGAACATGGGGCGGCGAAAGCCGAGGAGGGCGGGACGAGGCTGACCGCCAGGAGAGTTCCTAAAGTTATCAGTCCTTTTTTGAGCGACAGCGGCATAATTTTCCTTGGGCGTCCATGAACCTTGTAGATCTAGTGTGCCTTGAGTGACGGTGATTATCAACAGATATGCCGGTGGGGGAGCCGCACCTCTAAGTTCTTCCTTCCCTGCAAGCAGGGGGCAAGTTGTTTGGGGCACAGCTTTTTTGTCGGCATAATCGCATGATCAACGTGCAGCTAGAATGTAACCCTGTCTTTTAAAGTGAAGGGGTATGGTCGCTTATGCATGGCGGATTGTTTTGCTAATGGTGCAGGGGGAATCTTCACAGCACGAGTCGATGCAAACTCCGCAGCTCAGCCTCAAAGTGGAAAGCTCAGCTGAGCCGAAGATAGAATCATATCTTTGCCAAGAAATTAATCCCCCCAGAAAAATTTTGTGAGC
>JALRCK010000572.1 GCA_023262305.1 Deltaproteobacteria bacterium | reverse complement strand
CCATCGGTCACATAGACTGAGCCGGCAGCAACAAACAATCCTCGCCCATCAGCAAACTCCCCCAAATATCCGTACCCTGTAGCCGAAGGTGTCGCGTTGGCTATCTGGGTTACAGCTCCCGTTTTGAGATCGACGAAGTGAACCGCGGTGTCCTCGGTGAGGAGCACTAATGTATCGTTAATGATGAATGGGTATGGCCCTGGATCGACGTTTGCAATCTCGCGCGTCCCAGCGGTGGTGCCATCGGTAACCCAGATACTATCAACACCTCCTGGCCCGACGTTTCGAATTGATATGACGACCTTGTCTTTGTATGCGAGTGGCTTCACATCCGTGAAGTATGGCTCTTGAGCGTCCCGGTACGGATCGAAGAGCTCCTGAGCTTCAGTTCCTTTGACCCCCACAAAAGCGTACCGCGAGATTGAGAGGTCCCCATTCCAGTACTCAACCGGAAGAACCCTGCGTTCCCCCGCGGGCAAGCTAGCTAAGAGGTCGAGGCTCCCCACCTTCTCCCCAGGCCGAGTCGGGAGTTTTACCGTTTCAAAAGCAACCTCCTGCGCCTGAGCGCTGAGGAGGGTTAGAAGAGTACAAAGGATGGTTGCCATGGTCGCTTTCATACAACGCTCACATACTATAAACGTGTTAGTCACACTATTTATGGTATGGAGATTACCCAGCCTAAGCAACATAACCAGGCGCCTTAAAAAGCTGTTGTAATAGGTAGTTGCAATATATATTTGAAAGCGCCCTTGAAAATATGTGATAATAGGTGTGCAATATACACAAATGGAAACAAGCCTCGCTCTCAACCTTATTCGACACCTGATCCGCCCCGCGGTGCGATTCTGCATTCGCTACGGCGTAACTGGCCAGGAAGCCATTGAGGCGCTCAAGCGCGAGTTCATCTCTGAGGCAACTAAGGAGATCTCGCATAGAAAGGAGAAAGAGAGCGTTAGTCGATTAAGTACCATCACCGGCTTTAATCGGCGTGAGGTAGACAGGCTTACAAAGGTTTCCGGAGAGCTCGACTCCTCAAAAAACCTCATCCACCGAGTAGTATCGGCGTGGCAGGAAAATCCTGAATTCATTACGTCTACAAAGAAGCCTCGCGTTCTGTCTCACGGCACAAAAGAGAGTGACTTTACTCGACTGGTTGCTTCAGTGAGCAAGGACTTAAACGCGGCCGCCGTACTGGCTGAGCTGCTCCGTATACGAATCGCTAGGGAAACCTCGTATGGAGTCGTCTTGGTGGCGGATAACTACATCCCAAAAGGCGATCCGAACGCGCTCTTCACCGTATTGGCACGGGATATGGAGGATCTCTGCGTAAGTGTCGAAGAAAACACTATACAGGGGATGGATCCACCGAATCTTCACCTGCGCACTGAGTACGACCGTATCCGCCCCGAAGGGATACCGGCGCTCAAAGCGTGGTTACTGCGAGAGGGGCACGATCTTCACCTTCGAGCACGCGCCGAGATGGCAAGGTACGATCAGGATGTAAATCCAGATCCAAATTTTAAAGGGCAAGGAGCCCGTGTCTCTCTGACTGCTTTCAGTCTTGTTTGCCCTGAGGCAAACACCACTGACGCCGTCGAAGAGACGAAGGAGTGATGATGGGAAGTTGTGACGTCATTCAAAAAGCACCGCGTTGTATTCGTGTACCGCTCGCGCTCTGCGTCGCTATCATGTGCGCCTTCATCGGCTGCGGCGGGGGGACCACAGGGAGCGGCGACGCGCCTAGCGTGAAGGTGTACGGTACCGTTACAGATCAACAGGGACGCACCGTTTCATCAGGTACGGTAACAGACCTGAACGGTGGCGCATCCACATCAATAACCCCCGC
>JALRCK010000571.1 GCA_023262305.1 Deltaproteobacteria bacterium | reverse complement strand
ACACAACAACCTTCTGCGTCCCAGTCACCCGTTGTCGCCGGTAATTTACCCAGCGCGAACCGGGAGCTTGCAGTCATCGAGGAACGGTTGGGGGCGATGATCCGAGTAGTTATGCAGGTGCTTGAGCCTCTCAATAGTAAGGCTGTTCCCCCGGAATTAGAGCGAGGCTCGGCTAGCACCTCGTACTATCATGGCGGCAAAAATGTGATCCACATTCGTCCAGAAGACGCCGAGAACCTTGATGCCTACTGTGAGGAGGTCGCCCATTGGGCTCGAAAAATGGCTGTCGCTGGACTCTCAAACACCCCCATCTCGCTGACACGAGCGGAACAGCACGCCGTAGACGAGTTTTTTGGATACCTCGGACGGTTCGCGATCCCGGAGTTGTGCAGAGACGCGGGTTTGGATCTGAGCTGGGGCAAGTCTGCTGTCGACCAATCCGTCGATATTCAGAGTGCGGAGCTGTACTGGCGAAAAAGAATTGATTCAGTCAGAGGTCTTAGTCGGAATCACAACCTCCAGTCAGCATGGGATGACTACCAGAAATTAACAAGTTACGGCGAAGTAGTATTGGGCAATATCCAAGTACTTGACGATTTTTATTTCCAACTGGACGATACAAAAGGACCGGAAGAGGTAGCTCTCGGCGCGCAAAGGGCTCTAAGGCCATTTCTTGACTGTTATGGTGCTTTTAGTAAAGACAAAGCATTTCCCCAAGAGCTCTCCGCAAACCTTTCCTCGCAGAAGAAAAAGATTGAGGATCTGTGTAGGGCCTGGTTAAAGCAGGCGCAAAGGGAGACTTTTGACAGTGAAGAGGAGCAGAGAAAGTTTTTAGAAGTTTTTGTGGACCAAGTGTTCGACGAGCTTGACCAAGTGCGCTCGTTTGCGCACCTACTTGCCACCGGTTTCCATGAAGAGAGCTTTAGGAAATGGTCATTGGGATTGAAATTCGGAGAAATCGAGCACAGTACCTCGTCACACAGTGCCGGATATCTGTCCGGAACCAAGATCGTCGCTGAGACCCCGGGGGCGCGTCGCTCCGATCTGTTTTTGAAGCTCCTGCCTGAGCCGAATGACCTCATTTTCAGGGACTATATTACGTACGATGAAAATGGGAAACTTCGTCAACCTGGACTTTCCAGTTTCGTTTCACGAGCGGTGTCGGCTGTGCGGGATTTTTTTTGGAGGAAGTGATCTGCCCCCTCTGCAAAATTTAACCACTCAAGACTAGGGTTGATTCGGAAAGAAATTCAAACATGCGATACCTGGAGATCTACGAGTAGCCCGGCTACCGAGACAAAACAGATCTCTACGGCCGGACCGAGTGGAGACAATTTCTCTGTACCCCGGCTACTCTAATCTCTCAATAATTTCTCTATACCCGGGCTACTTCTGTTCCCTGCACCCTGAGCGCTTTTCCCGGCCTTAATCCGCAACCTCTCGCTCGCTTCGGCGATTAGTCCGTCATGAAAAAGAAAATGAAATACCACCCCCATGGGAGTGTGTTATTTTGCACGCTTAGCCTCGAGGAGGGATTGCTGCTCTTAGCCAATCCGTTGTGTCAGGCGATTGTGAAGAGCTGCCTCGCGGCAGCATCCCTGCTCTACCCCGTGCGAATCTGCCACATCATTGCAGAGGCAACACACATCCACCTCGTTTTAGTGGTCATCAACCCCGACCACGTTGATGCCTTCTTTCGTCATTTCAAAACCGAGTCAGCTCATATGATTAACGGGCTCCTTGGAAGGAACAAGCGAACCCTGTGGTGCGAGGGATACGATAGTCCGATTGTGCTCACCCCTAAGAGAGCCTTAATTGCTATAGCGTATCTTTATGCGAATCCAGCCAAGGATAAC
>JALRCK010000570.1 GCA_023262305.1 Deltaproteobacteria bacterium | reverse complement strand
GTTGTCGGATTGATGGAGCGCGAGAAGATATCCTATATGGTCCGGGTTGATGCGAGCGACCACGATGAAGGTGGCTTGTGACGTGTGCTTGTAAGAATTGCCGACGCTGAGACTCGTCATGAACTGGGAGCCACCAAATTTTACTGCAGCGTGACCAGCGATCGCGTTGGTGACAAGCGTGGGTTTGTATTGATCGTCGATTTGTTGAAACGCCATCGACCCGAGCTGCGATTTGCCCGGCCATGTCGTGATCTTGCCATCTGAGGTGGGTGTGATGTCGTCGGCGACAAATTTCGCCACCGGAGCCGTTGCGAGGTACCCACCTCGAGAGGCTTGTGGGGGCTGTTTCCACAGGTATCCCAGCGCGATAGACAGGCCGATAATAATGCTCGCCAAAATACGAAGAGCTCTGGGTCGGGAGAGTTCCATCGCCGTGGTTGTGGATATCGAAGATTTCTGCTGAGCGCTGCCGTTGAGGGAAAACCTTATTGTTTCCTGACTAGATTGTTTCGACTGACTGACTTCCATTTGGGGGATCCCTTGAACTGCGCGTCCGAGATCGGTGGAGGAGTAAGTAGGGAAATTCTGATTCAGAAATTGCGTTAGCACGAGGTGAAAATCTTCTGCGTTTCGGTAGCGTTCGTTTGGATTTTTAGCGAGCGCCTTCCGCAGGATCGTGTCCAGTGCAGGCGGGATATCATCTCGAAACTGCTTGAGTGGGGGCACCTCCATCGTTAACACATTGTTGATGGTGAGGTACGGGCTCTCATCAAGAAAGAGGGGGCGAAGAGTGAGCAGCTCGTACATGGTCACGCCAAGTGAAAATACATCACTTTGAGCGGATGCACGTTTGCCCTCCAGCTGTTCTGGAGAAACATACTGCATCTTGCCCTTCACATCCCCAATTCGGGAGAGTTCGCTGATATGATCCATCACCTTTGCGATCCCGAAGTCGAGAGCTTTGACCTCTCCGTTTGCACTACACATGATGTTTTGGGGAGTTACATCACGGTGCACAATGTTGAGAGGCGCGCCCGTTTCCTCATCACGTAATGTGTGGGCGTAGTGTAAACCCTTAGCTGTCTCTGAGATGATGTAGCAACAATGCGAGACATCAAAAAATTCTTTGCGCAAGGAGCACAGGGAGATGATCTCGGCGAGCGTTTTGCCCTGGACGAACTCCATGACGAGGTAGAGATAGTTGGCGAATTCACCGTTGCTGAAAACCTGTGCGATATTTGAGTGTTGTAATTTCGCCGCAACCCACATCTCCTGCTTAAACAGTTGGGCGAAATCCTCCCGGCTTGCGAAGTGTGGAAGGACTCTTTTGACGGCAACTGTTTTCTCAAACCCTTGAGTGCCGACCTGCTTCGCTTTGAACACCTCACCCATACCGCCGGAAGCGATCTTTTCAAGAAGGATGAGTGAGTTGCCGAATCGTTCGGGTTGCATGACGTGTAAGTTAATCCCTCAGCTTGTTCATCGACAGGGCTGTCGGATATCCGTAGAGGAAAAATGGAGGGGCGGTCTCCCAGAAAAGCGTTTGAGTATGCCCAGGGTTCAGGTCGTAGGAGGACTGCCCGTGAATGATAGCGTTATTCCCCAGTTATCATGAGGTTGCCGCGCTTAAAAGGCCATGAAGAGGCTGAGCGGCGCTCTTTGGGTAAAAGCCTATCCTGCAAACGGAGTCTTTATTTTGGATCGGTTGAGGGGAAGGTCAGCACAACCCGATACACGATTACATCAATCGGAGTGTGCGTCATGAGCGCATCCATTCGTTGAGAAACTCTGGTAGTCGACAACGTTCTCCACCGTTCGCAAACATTCAGAGGCGATAGTGCCCACAAGGTCGCTCGA
>JALRCK010000056.1 GCA_023262305.1 Deltaproteobacteria bacterium | reverse complement strand
CGAACGAGGTAACGATAGACCGGACCGTGCTCAGGATCTCTCTCTTCCCGAATCTCGGTTGCTGATATCGTGATTTCTTTAGAGAGGGAGCTTGGAGAGTTTCCGTATCTGATGATAAATCCATCAACGCTTTCGCTGGGAACCTCCCAGGTAAACTCGATCCCCTGCTTTGGCGCGTCAGGTGCTGCAAGAGCCTCGACCAGTGTTCTTTCAACAGCGGCCTGGTCATTTCCGGCGCCGGATTCGGATCCAAATAGGGAGCATCCGGAAAACGCGAATGGGAGAATCAAGAGCGCTATCGAGCAGAGGAGTTTTTTCATGGTCGGTCCGTGACTAACGTGGCTATCGAAACGAGGCAAAACCTGTTCGCAGAGCTTCCCAAAAGATCGGCGGTAACGCTAGCCGGCTTGTCGACTCATCAGGTGGCTACGAGCACCCGATCAAGCCGCCCTTGGTGCTATCCCAGGTACAGCTTTTGGACGCTTTGTAGTGTCGGGCGTTGGCGACAAACCCGCCTGGTGACACGGTCATGGTGAGCGACACGCCCTTTGAGAGGTTAGTGACCCCGGGAAGATCCGTTATCGCGCACTTGACGCCCGCTTCCACCTTGGAGCACTCCTCGATCGCCTTGTACTTCTGGTGGTCGGCGAAGAATGACTCTTGAGCGGCGGCGACATTCCGCAGATCGCTTATCGCGGTCTGATTGTACGCCCTCTCGCGGTAGTTGGAGTACTGCGGAATTGCGATTGCAGCCAGGATCCCCAGGATCGCCAGGACAACCGAAAGCTCGATAAATGTGAAGCCGTGTGAATGTTTCATGCTCTGTGTAGTATGAGATGCTCAAACTCGTGGTAATGAGTTCCCGGTTCGAGCGTTTTATCGTAAAAAAGCTTCCCCATTGAGGAGGGTGAACAGACGGCAAAAACGCCCCCTCTGCTGACGACCCCCATGAGATGCAAGGGGGGTGCCAGGCGCAGTTGCTTGCGGTGAGCAGTTTTTAACAGAGGAAACAGGCGGTTAGTCCGGGTTGCCTGAGCAAAATGTGCAGCTCTGGGAATGCCGCTAGTTAAAAAGTTCTCCCATGGAAAAGATAGGGAGGTACATCGCCATGACCAAGATACCGACGACCGCACCCAGGGTCACGATCAGGACAGGCTCAAGGAGTTGTTTTAGGTTGGCTACTCTCTGGCTAACCTCCTCTTCGAGGTCGGCTGATATATTTTCTAGCGCTCGGTCAAGGGAGCCGGTTCGCTCACCGATCGCCAACATCTCGACAGAGAGAGACGGAAAAAGTTTGGAAGCAGAGAGAGAGTGCGAGATACTGAAACCCTCAGCAACATCTGAGCGAATTTTGGCGATCTCCTGTTGAACCTTAGTATTACCCGCCGCGTGAGCACTCGCTGTGAGCGCTGTGAGGATAGGGATGCCGCCACTAAGTGCGTTCGCGAGTATTCGGCACGTTCGCGCGAGTGACGCCTTGAGTAAGAGAGTTCCCAAGAGTGGAGTGTGAAGCGCCGCAGAGTCTGTAAGGCGTCTTCCGCGAGGTGTTGGCAAAAATCGGGAGAGCATCATACATATGAAGAAAACAACCCCCACACTATATGGTCCCCACGTCATCATCATCTCTGATATTGAGATCACCCCGCGAGTCAAAAGGGGCAGGGGAGTGCCAAGATCGGAGAAGAGATCCTTGAAAGATGGGATTATAAAGATGAGCAGGAGGCTACTCACCGCGGCGGTCGTGACTACAACGCACGTTGGATAGATGAGGGCGTTGGCGATGTCACGTTTGAGCGCTCTCGCGCGTTCGAGCGATGCTGCTAGTCGCTTAAGCGTAGCTGGAAGCCGACCGGTTGTTTCTCCAGACCTGACAAGGGTGACATACACAGCGTCAAAGATGAGCGGCGAGCGCGCCATTCCATCAGAGAGTGAGTGCCCCTCGTGTATGCTATCAACGATACCAGCAACCGCAGCTCTCATGGCAGGAGAAAATCGCTGGTCTCCTAAGATTCTTGTCATCTCAAGAGGAGGAAAGCCCGCCTCAAGGAGTGTGGCGATGTGTTTTGTAAAGTGAGTCAGTTCACGCGCACTGACCCGAGCGTTGCGCCCTCGTTTCATATGACAGCCCTTCGTAGAGGTGTCTTATCGAGAAGTGCGCGAAGAAGTTTCGGGGGCTCGCGCACGGACCAGGGGGCGCCAGGTCCTGTCGACGTGAGTAGGTATGTCGTAGGGGTGAGTCCTTACCCCGGGTTCTCGCCCGTTCATCCTTCTGATTCAGATCCGAGTATCTCGCGTGATTCGGGAAAATTCATGCTCTGTATCGCACAATCCCGATGATGATGAAAAACGGCGCAGGTGAGGGAGCCGTATGAGGATGATAGTGCGTTGACGCGATTACAACGCCGTAATCGGCTTCATCCAGATGCGAGCAATGCCACGCGCTGTGCCGTGAGATGCATAGGGTGTGGTCTGGGTGGAGGTGGATCTTTGAGATATCTCTCCGGTGAGAAGGTTAAATCGTCGGTGCTCACTGAAAAATCTTTCAAGGGATGGTGAGGATGAGGACTCGCTTCGTATCACGTTGTTCAGGAGAGCGACCGGATCAGTTGGGTTGCGGAAGTAGTCTCGTATGCGTTGTTCAAGGGCTTCCATCACATCAAATACACTCTTAATCCAGTCGCCCTGGTGCGTTTGCTGAGTTGAGCTGAAAAAGATGTGCTCCCCACCCTTCTCAAGCATGTTCGTGGGAAGTGAGCTCGTAATCGCCTTTCGTGCCGAGCCGAGGGCTGTATAGATGGTGATGAGCTGGTCGTTGACGGCAACGGGGTCGTTGGGATTCGGGATCATCACCGCTGAATCCTTCAGGGTTGGGATGAAGGGCTCAAGCGCCTTGAACATGTCGACAGGATAAGTGGCGAGAAGGCGTGCGTGTTGAAATGGGGTGGCGGTTGTTGAAGATGGTTGAACTGCGGAACTCATAACTGCGACAAACGGCTCTTCGAAAAAGAGCTGACCAGCTTAGCGAACTCGATCAACTAAAAACAAGGGTTGTAGAACGATTTTTTGAGGCTCGCGAGCAAGGTTGTCTCGCTCAGGCAAATCGCTCCGGGCACCTTGCCACATTTTGCTGGTGCAACCGAGCTTAATCAAATTCCTCTGAATTTTTGGGGGCATTCTGTTGTTTCTGACGTGGTGCGCGATGGTAATGAGTTGAATTTAATGAGTTTAATTGATTAATAGGCTCTGGTTCTTGCAGCCGGTCTGTTTAGAATGGGCGTAATGGATTATTCAGTGCCCAGTGGTATAGACTAAGGGATATCTGACACCCCAAGGTAATTGTAACTTGTCGAAAACACGATCAAAAAAGTCTGCAGTCCCCATCAAGGAGGAGACTTCCGAGCCCGTAGAGGTGTTGGAGGCTGAAGTGCTTCCCGTTGAAACCGTATCGGCTGACGATCCTGATGATGGAGGCGGGGATCTCTCGGAGGTCATCGACCTCTCCGAGGATGGTAGCTCAACGAGCAACGAGACCGATCATGAAGATGCCGCATCGGATTCACTCGTCCCGTACAGCGCGCTCGATGCGTACCTCGCTGAGCTTCGCAAGCTCACTCCACTGTCGCGAGAGGAGGAGCAGCAGGCTGCTCTTGAATACAGCAAGACAAAGAGTCCTGAGGCAGCAAAGAAGCTTGTGTTTGGCTCACTGTGGTTGGTCGTAAAGATTGCGCGTGACTATGAGAGGGTGGCTCGAAATGTTCTCGACCTGATTCAGGAGGGGAATATCGGATTGATGGAGGCGGTGCAGAACTTTGACCCCTACCGCGGAGTTCGGTTTCCCTCGTATGCCGTGTGGTGGATTAGGGCCTATATTATTCGCTACATCATAGCGAATTGGCGTCTCGTGAAGATCGGGACAACGCAGGCGCAGCGAAAGCTCTTCTTCAACTTGAAGAAAGAGAGCGAGAGGCTTGAACGGGAGGGGATCTACCCTTCAACTAAGCTTTTGGCGGACAGACTTAATGTACGCGAAGGGGATGTCATTGAGATGTCTCAACGACTGGGTGGACCGGACGTTAGCGTAGACGCTCCTATCCAAGACGAGTCAGATTCGAATCTTCTCTCGGTTCTGCCAAGCGGTGACGAGTCAGCAGAGGAGGTTATGGCGAAACGGGAGCTCCATGAGGCGCTCCAAGGGGCGATACTCGCCTTTAAAGAAAGCCTTAATCCGAAGGAGGCTCGAATCTTTCAAGGGCGAGTTCTAGACGAGGAGCGGCTTACCTTGCAGGACCTCTCCGATGAACTCTCAATCAGTAAAGAAAGGGTTCGCCAGATTGAGAATAAGCTCAGGGATAAGCTAAAGCTCTTCGTTTCTAATCGTTTGGGGTCGGAGCTTAAGGAGTGGCTCGGTCCTGCCGAGGCTGACTAATTTATGGGACTTGTGGGGAATACTCAGTATTCTCTCCCGCCCTTGAATGGCTAATCCAGAACCCCTGGTATATAGTCCTCGACACGTACTCTTCAAGAGCCAGCTAGAGCCGCTATGGGCAAGGTATTTATCAGTCTTGTGGTTGTCTTCATCGTGATTGGCGGTGCGCTTGTGTATCGGGCGACCCAAAGCACGAGCTCACTTGTACTCTCTCCTTCCGAGGTTCTCGAAAAGGGCTCCAGTCGCGATCTCAAGCGCATACGGGTCGGTGGGCGAGTCGTTGATCCGATTCAATACCAGACTGAGCCCCAGATGATCCTCTCGTTTAGCGTCAAGAATCCTGCGGGAGGTGAAGGAGTGGTGCCGGTTGTGTATCGAGGCTTAAAGCCTGACATGTTCGCTGCTGGTAGAGACGTATTGATCGATGGTGACTACCTTGGTGGCACTATTCAGGCGGCCAAGCTTCAAACGCAGTGCCCCTCAAAATACGAGCCGGTCGTGCCGGGTGCAGCTCCAGCAGAGGGTGATAAGCCAACAATGGCGATGAATTGATTTTCGTAGGAGATAGTAAGCGTGGTCGAGTTTGGTCAATTTTCTCTATGTATCGCCTGGCTTCTCGCCCTCGCCGTGGTGATCGGGGGAGGTGTTGTTGGCTCAGGGGCGCGCACAACACCAGCGCGGCTGGAGTCCTTGCGGCGCGGAACTATCCTTGTTGCACTCACCCTTGGAACTTCTCTTATCGCGCTGGGGTACCTTTTTGTCACCAACGACTACACCGTCCAGTACGTGTGGCAGTACTCGAATCGTGACATGCCGTGGATCTACAAGATCACCGCTATATGGGGCGGCATGGATGGCTCGATGTTGTTGTGGTGCTTTCTGGTTGCGGCGTTCTCCGCGTGTGTAGCCCTACGTTCCCGAGTCTATCCACGCGCGATCGTTGCGTGGCTCTTTAGCTTTCTCAGCTCATCGACACTGTTCTTCACCACGATAACGCTCTTTCTCACGAACCCATTTCGATACTTGAAGTCGCCGGTCGTCATGCCGGATGGAAATGGGCTCAACCCATTGCTTCAAAACGAGTACATGGCGATCCATCCACCGATGCTTTACCTCGGGTTTACCGGGCTCGCCGTCCCGTATGCGTTTTGCATGGCAGCGCTTGCTTCAGGGCAGATGTCAAACGATTGGATTCGTCTCACGCGTAGATGGACCTTAATTGGCTGGACCTTTCTCACCGCGGGTATCGTTCTTGGTGGACACTGGGCCTACCTGGAGTTGGGATGGGGTGGTTTCTGGGCATGGGATCCAGTGGAGAACGCTTCCTTCCTTCCGTGGCTCTCTGCCACAGCATTCTTGCACTCGGTTATGGTTCAAGAGCGCAAGGGCATGCTCAAGGTGTGGAACATCTTCCTGATAGTCCTGACCTATGCTCTTACTGTCTTTGGCACATTCCTTACTCGCTCAGGCATCGTCCAGAGCGTTCACGCGTTTGCGTCGACGGATATCGGATGGACCTTCCTTGTGTACCTCTCGACCATCATCATCGTTGCCCTCGGGCTCTCAATCTATCGGCGCACTGAACTTAAGCCGGAGCGAGCGATTGAGAGCTTTTTCTCTCGCGAGGCCGTTTTTCTGCTCAATAACTTGGTGCTTCTGAGCATCTGTTTCGCTGTGCTGTGGGGAGTGATGTTCCCTGTCTTCTCCGAGGCAGTCACTGGTGTTAAGCAAACGGTGGGTATTCCCTTCTTCAATGCGGTCAATGTTCCACTCTTTCTCGCGCTGATTTTTTTGATGGGCGTTGGTCCGTCGATTGCGTGGAAGCGCTCCTCTCTTCCGCAGCTCCTACGCTCGTTTGCGGTGCCATTTGTGTCAGCATTTGTGGTTGCGGTGGCGCTTGTCTTCGCCGGAGTCGTTGAGTTCTATCCCGTGTTGGCGTACTCCCTTTCATTCTTTGGTCTCATGACGATCCTTGGAGAGGTGCAGCGAGGACTTTCGGCGCAAAAGGGGATCACGCACGCCGGCACATGGTCCCCCGCAAATCTCACGACGCTATGGCGACGACAGCGCGTGAAGTACGGAGCGCATGTCATCCACTTTGGCGTTCTGATTATGACGGTTGCTATCACGGCATCGATGGCGCACAAGATAGAGCGTGAGTTTACCCTAGCTCCAGGCGAAAGATTCTCGGTAGGGCGGTTTTCGCTGGAGCTGAATGAATTCCATGAAGAGCAGCTGGCGAACTATGAAGCGATTCAGGCTCATGTAACGCTTCGAGCTTTAACAAGTGAGACACCCCTCGAGGTGCTGGTTCCCGAGATGCGCTTCTACCGCAAGAACAAGGAGACTACGACAGAGGTCGCTCTGCGCATGGGGCAGCGCGAAGATGTCTACCTGGTTCTCGCAGGCGTCGATGAAACGGGTACCAAGGCGTCGATGAAGGTTTTTGTAAATCCATTTCAGGTATGGCTTTGGTATGGCGCTATCATCATGGTGGTGGGTGGTATAATCGTGGCGATACCGGTCCCTCGCGGAGCCAAGGTTCGCGACTCTGTCAGCGACAAGGTGGCGCAGTCTGTATGAGTTTTGGAATAATCGCGTCTCTCATTCTCTCGCTTTTTGCAGTGTGGTTTGTGCTTAGCCCACTCTTTGAGCCACCGATGCCGAACTTTGCAGCCTCGCCGAGTGATGGTCCTCTAGGACCTCTCCTCGACGCCAAAGAGCGCGCGCTTCGGGCTATCAAGGATCTTGAGATGGACTTCTCTATGGGCAAACTCTCCCAAGAGGATTTCGACCAATCCCGGCGCACTTTGGCGTCAGAGGTTGCCGCGATTTTGGCTGACATTGAGAGACATGGGGGCGAGGGGTAGGGTGCTTGAGGTAAGGGACGTTACTAAGACGTTCGGTGCTCAACAGGTCCTCAAGCGGCTCTCACTTTCTTGTGCTCCCGGAGAGAAGATCCTACTTGTGGGAGCAAATGGAGCAGGAAAATCAACGCTCCTTCGAATTATGGCGGGACTCTCTCGCCCAGATTCTGGGCGGGTTTCGTGCGACTCTTGCAAGATCGGACTTCTCTCGCACCATCTCTTTCTCTACGGGCGACTCTCTGTGCGAGAGAACCTCAAACTGTTTGGAACGGTTGGAGGCACATCCGATATTGATGAGATCTCAGAGCGCCTTGAGCTTTCAAAGGTCCTAGGTCGACCGGTTGCAGAACTTTCAAAAGGGATGCAGGCACGGGTGGGAATAGCTCGGACGTTTATCGCCCCACCTGGACTCGTGCTCCTCGATGAACCGACGAGCAATCTCGATGAGAAAGGCACCACGCTCCTCCTTGGTGAGATCGAACGGGGGCGTGCAGCAACAAATGGGAAGATGACCTGTATTATCGCGACCCATGATCTTCATCGTCTCTCGTCGGTCGCGACGCGAGTGGTCGTGCTCAATAATGGAGTCGTCGCAGCAGATTCCGGTCCTCATGCATCGCAAGAGATCGTAGCTCAAACTCTCGATAGGTATCGGGAGGTGAATCGATGATGAAGTGGCTTTCGACCCTGTGCTTGTTGGTTCAAAAAGAGTGGCGCCTTGAGTGGCGCAGCAAGGAGCTCTTTACCCTCCTTGTGTGCAACTCTATTCTTTTTGCTGTTCTGGTCGGGGCGGGCGTGAGCTCAGCGGTTCTTGATGCGACAACAACCCAAAAGCTCTTTGCGATGTTGTTGTGGATCGTTTTCATGCTCTCAAGCACCACCGCAGTGACCCGCTTCAACGAACAAGAGCTTGAGGGGCGAGGGTTTGAGGGGCTCCTTCTTAGTGGGGTCACGGGGGCGCAGATGTATCTGGCAAAGGTCGTCATCATGACGTTATTCTTCGCGCTCAGCTTCCTCCTCTTAGTGACGCTCCTTTCCCTTAGTCTTGATAGGAATATTTCCGGAATTATCGGCAATTTGTTTCTCGTAGGGTTTGGCGCATCAAGCGCGTTGGCGGCTCTTTTGGTGCTCCTCGCTGCTGTTGCGAGCACCTCAAAGCTCAAAGGGATCCTCTTGCCGATTATCGCGTTGCCGGTGCTCTTTCCTGTTTTCTTGTGTGGGATGGAGATGACCACCGACCTCGTTCTTGACGGCGCTTTGCGCGAGGGGTCCCCGTGGCCCCTTGTTCTCGTGTGTGCTGAGACGATGTATCTCGTTGCGGGAATTAACCTCTTCGAACTTGCGGTGCGAGAATAGGTGCAACGGACTGAGTCGCGCGTTTCTTGCTCTGAAGATATCTGCGCAAGTAGGCTCGGTGGCGCTGGTTTTTGCAGGTTTTGCCTCCCCTTCCAAGGATTGCTATAAACTGCGTATCTATGCTCTCAAAGTTCTTTCCTTTCGCGTCATTGGCAACGCTGCTCGTAGTGGGAGTGGCTCAATACTTTATCTTCATGGTTGTGCCGAATGAGCAGGTCATGGGAGCGGTGCAGCGGGTCTTTTATTTTCACGTAGCGACCGCCTTCGCGTGCTACGCTGCCTTTTTCGCGGTCTTTGTGGCGAGTATCAGCTACCTTACGACTCGAAATAAGTGCCATGATATTTTTGGTGTCGCAGCAGGCGAGGTGGGGTTTGTTTTCTGTACGATAGTTCTGATAACCGGGATGATCTGGGGACACAGCGCATGGAACACCTGGTTTAGATGGGAAGAGCCGCGATTGGTGACGTTCCTCGTGCTGTGGCTCATCTTTCTGTCGTTTACGGTGCTGAGAAATTTTGGAGATCCCGCAAAGACAGCGGTGCACGGATCAATTCTTGGTATTATCGGCGCAGCATCAGTTCCGTTGGTGTATGCCTCTATAAAGCTCCTTCCGCAGAGCGCCCGCCTTCATCCCGAGGTGATCGAGCATGGCGGACTCAAAGACCCTTCGTATTGGCAGGCCTTCGGCATCTCTGTTGGCGGCATGCTCTGCCTCTGCGCGCTCTTGATATGGGTGCGATATCGCATCGGTATTGCGGACGATCGCGCCCGTGCGATTAATCTTCAAGGAGACGAGTACGTATGACACCAGACACCTATCCATCACTTTTTTGGGCATACACAGCTCTATGGGGAGTGCTTGCGATCTATATCGTAACGCTGGGAGTTCGCCTCTCGCGTATTGAGAAGCGACTTACCAAGGATAGAGAGACCGGTCATGAGTGAGGCGATTGAGGGGCTGCGAATCAACGACGCCGAGTTCCTGTTCGGCGCGCCGACCCGAGAGGCGATTCGAAAGCAGAGCGCCTCTGAAATCGCTATCATCGGTCGTTCAAATGTGGGCAAGTCGACCTTCGTAAACCGGATGTGCTGCCGGCGGATTGCTCGGGTGAGTGGCACTCCTGGATGTACCCAGCAGCTGAACTTTTACCATGTCGCTGGCACGGTTGAAGATATTGATTTTGATGTGAACTTGGTTGATATGCCGGGGTATGGCTTTGCTCGGCTCTCAAAAGAGGGGCGAGAGGAGATCTCTCGCCTTACGGTGGACTACCT
>JALRCK010000569.1 GCA_023262305.1 Deltaproteobacteria bacterium | reverse complement strand
CCCCATTTTTTCCGATATACCAGTTAGAGGTAAACACTTAAAAAGTGGGGGTGCAGTGCCGATACCCCACTGCGAGGTTGTGGATAGACCAGGGAAGCGATGTTCGCACTAGAGATCGGGTTTAAGGGGGAAAGTCCGGTAACGGAGATCATCCGTCGTCCGACCGCGCTGATCAGCGCGCGCGATTCTGCGCACGTGGTGATCGCCGACATGGGCACCCTTGGCTATGGTCTTCTCATCACGCGCGACGTTGGGCGTCGCTTCCGACTCACACCGGTTGCTGAGAGCCCCGGGGTTTATACGCCAGAATTCCTTGAGGGCTTGTATGAGGGCGAGGCCGTGGTTGATCTCGGACCCCTCGTGCTCCGTTTTACCGCGCTTGATAGCGACCTCCTTCCAAAGGAATCCGAGGCTCCGGATCGAGCAGGTATTCGAGTGCTCCGGCAAGCATGCGCGAGTCCGGGACCTAAATTCCCGGCGGTGCTATTGATATCCAATCCACCAGCGACGATCTCATTCGTGCCTGAGCAGCCCCTGATGGTTGGGCGCTCACGACAGTGCGCCTTGAGAGTTGATACTCCGAGCATATCCTCTCGGCATGCACGGATCGGTTTTGAGTCAGGTGTATTCTGGGTTGAGGATCTTGGTTCAACGAATGGGACCTTCGTTGATCAACAACAGATATCAGGACGAGTTGATGTGGCGCCCGGCGTACCGATCTCGTTGGGACGCGATGTCACGTTAGTTGGGGTTCTCTCTCCAGGGGAGGCCACCGAGGCGCTGGCTATTCCTGGCATTAATAATCAAAAATCAAGTCTCAGCGAGAAGCGCTACCCACTGTTGATCTCCCTCTCAGAGACTGCCCGTCCAGCGCAGCTCATGTTGAGTCCGGGCACGTCAGTAGTTCTCGGTAGAGATCCGTCCAGTGATATGTGGCTCGGGGTGCCCCACGTTTCTCGGCGGCACTGTATCGTTGAGTCAACCGTCTCAGGCGTGGTGCGAGTCACGGACACGAGCACAAATGGCACCGCATATGACGGGGGGATACTACAAAAGGACCAGTCAACTGAGAGCTCCGACACGCCGCTCTGCCTCGACTTCGGGGGGGGAGTTACGGTGGGCGTGTGTTTCTCGGAGGCTGATGAGGAGAGGTTCGTGGCGGCGGGTGGCATCGCGTCTGCGTTTGCTCGGTCAGGCGGAGAGATCGACCTGGGTGCTGATTCGCCATCAATGCGACCTAAACGGAAGAAGGCGCGAACCACTTTTTTGCGCACTCCGGAGGAGCTTAAACGGGCTGCCGCCGAGGCGTCCGGGGAGCGGGGGATTAAGAGATTTTTCAAGAGACTGTCCGTGAAGGGGCGAGTAGCTCTTTTAGGAGTAATTGGAGGGGTTGTAGTGGTAACCTCTCTGATAGTTGGTTCTCTTGTTTCCGGTATGAAATAAGATGAAGGCTCTGAAGGTGCCACATGCGCGGGATAGACGAGAGTGTGAGAGAGATTTTATTGGAGGCTGTTTATGGCAAGTGAGACGAGTGAGTTGACATTTGTTAGATGTCCGTCATGCCGAAGCTTAGTGCCGGTGAGCGCCGCACGTTGCCGGCACTGCAATACTCCACTTGAGGCAGCTGCACAAAGTGGCGCAGGCGATGTGAGTCGCCCCTCGGGTCGGGTGCGCCAGAAAACGATCACGGCATCTGCGGATGAGTTGTTACAGGGAAGCGGTGCCGGTGGAGGCTTTGCTCACAGTGAGCCACCACCTGTACAACCATTCGGCGGCGCGCCTGTTGGTGGTGTCGCTGAGCATGAAGCGGTCGATCCGTTGGCCGACTTTCTCCAAGAGTTCGAAGCCCCCGCAGTGGTCTCATC
>JALRCK010000568.1 GCA_023262305.1 Deltaproteobacteria bacterium | reverse complement strand
TCATGGGGCATCATTGCCTACACCATCTTGATCATACTGTGGGGAGCGTGGGTGCGCCTCTCGGGTTCAGGTGATGGGTGTGGAGATCACTGGCCGCTCTGTAATGGAGAGGTTGTTCCGTCCGATCTCGTTAAGAAAACATGGATCGAGTACTCTCACAGGATCTCAACAGCGGTCTACGGTGTGCTGATCCTCGCGCAGGTATGGCTGACGCGCCGAAGCTTTCCTCCTGAACACCCCTCACGCTTTTGGGCGCTCATGACCCTGTGCTTTACCATCACTGAAGCCCTTATCGGCAGACAGCTCGTGAAATCAGGGCTCGTTAACGAGAGCACGGATCTCTCTCGACTGATCATTATGCCACTCCACCTCATTAACACCTCATTGCTTCTCTTCTCCGGAGTCATGACAGCTGAGAGTGTTGGACACGCTCGCTCCTCTCGATGCGTATTCTCCCCTGAGTCGCTCAGAAAAGGGCTCGCATACACGGTTGGATTCTCACTGGTGCTCATCTCCGGGGCTATCGCCGCACTCGGCTCTCACCTGATGCCGTCTGAATCGCTGCTCCACGGGCTTGCGAACGATCTGGCAGCAGATTCTCACCCAGCGGTGAAGCTGCGACTCTTTCACCCCCTTCTCGCTCTGGCGATACCAGTTGCGCTCCTCTCCTTTGCAAAACTTCCATCACCCTCGGATCCCCACTCTCTGAGAGCGAAATGGTACAAGCGGTTCGTTATCGCCGTGTGTTGCGCACTTGCTATCGGAGTAGCAACCCTGGGACTCCTTGCTCCCGTATGGCTCAAAGTCACTCACCTTTTAATGACGAATATCCTGGTAGTCGTGTTCTCGCTGTGCGTGTTTCACACGCGGTATGCGGCAGACCAACCAGGGTCAGAGGAGCAGGCCACCTGACCTCCGATCGTGCGTAAAAAACAAACGCCGATATAAAAGAGCGCTTGATTGTCACTTTCTGCACTCGTTCGGGGTGGACACTCCCTTATATACCCTCCTGTACATGACGGAGTCGCATCAAAACTATCGTGGAAGTTTAACCTCGAATGTTGCTGATAACAGCGTCTCTACATCGGCGGGGGCCTAGAGAAGACTCTTGAGGTCGCTTTTGATATAAACCGCCGAAGTAATTAGCGCACAGGACTATGAACGAAACCAATCCGAACGGTACGCTGACCTCAATCCTTACGCTCGCCCGAGCTACGTGGGATGCCACTCGCTCAGACCGCGCGCGCTTCTTCGGCTTCATCATCCTCTCCATCTTTGCCTACTCGATTGACCTCGTATCCCCGTGGGCAATCGGCTGGATCTTGAATGTCTTTGTGAAGCAAGGATTCACACAGGCAGCCTTCGATGAGTCTCTCAAGTACATCGCAGCCTACGTGGTGTTGCGTATGATGACGACATCGTTTCACCACCTCGCTCGCTACCTGCAGGGCACCTGCGCTTATTCGGCCCGATTCAACAAACTTGAAGAGGTATTCGGCGCGCTCGTTGCGTTCCCACTCAAGTGGCATGTGCACCACCACTCCGGCGAAAATTTAAGCCGGCTTAATCGTTCCGTAGGAGCGATCGAGGGCGTCATCAACAACTACATCTGGCAGATCATCGATGGCATGGTGAAGTTCTTCTTCGCTACGTTTGCCCTCTTTACCCTCGACTTTGAAGTCGCACTTACCGTGCTCATCATGGGATTCCTCACCGTCGCGATCATGCTTCTCTTTAACCGCCGCCTAACGAAGAAGTGGCGAAGCAACAACCGCTTCTATGACAAGCTCAACCGAACGTGCGTTGACTACCTCTCGAACATAATCACCGTCAAAACACTCCGCCTTGAGAAACCAGCCCTGGAGTACCTCACG
>JALRCK010000567.1 GCA_023262305.1 Deltaproteobacteria bacterium | reverse complement strand
TCCTGATGCTGACCCAAGATAGACCCGAGCCTGCCCCTCATCAGCACTACCGTTGTCATAAAGGAACGCTCCGATAATTGCGTCCGAATAGCCATCCCCATTGACATCCCCAGCCGTACTCACACTCACTCCAAACCAGGCCGAGGCTTGATCAGCTTCGGTCCTCCAAGCTGGAGTCGTCGCTAAACCCGAGGCTGAACCGAGGTAAAGAAACGCCTGCCCTTCGTTGGTGCTTCCATTGTCGAACATGTCTGCCCCAATAAGGATATCTGAGTAGCCATCGCCATTGACATCACCCGCGGGTCGAGAGCTACCGCCGTATTCAGTCGAATCTTGGTTAGACTCCGTTATCCAAGCAGCGGTGGTGACGAGGCCTGATGCGGAACCATGATAAACGTACGCCCGTCCTTCATCATTGTTGCCGTTATCGTAATTGGAGGCACCAACAACGACGTCGGAATATCCATCGCCGTTCACGTCACCTGCTGTGTACACCGACGTTCCGTAGTTCGCGTCTGCCTGATCGACTTCTGCTGTCCATGCCGCGGTTGTAGCGAGCCCTGAGGAGGAGCCCAGATAGACCAGCGCTTGCCCTTCATTTGTACTACCGTTGTCAAACGCTGACGCACCAACAATAACATCGGAATACCCATCACCATTAACGTCACCTGCTGGGCTCACACTGATTCCAAACTTTGCATCGGCTTGATTTGATTCAGCCGTCCAAGCCGCCGAAGAAGCTACAGGATCAACCGAAAGCGGATAGGTGGCGCTCCGGTCATCGATATGAATATCCAGAGTTCCTAAAGTCCCCTTGGGGTTGAAGCTCAGCCACGCCGGTACTGACTCGCCCCTGGCATCCAGCACCTTGAGTCCAGCATAGCGCAGGGTCTCCTCGCCATTCTTGGTAAACCGAACCTCCTGACTCGAGGAGTGCGAGAGCTTAAGATCTGTCTCTACCGCGCCACGAAGGATCAGCACCCCGCCCTTTGCCGCATGCGGTCGCTCAGCGATCTCAAACCCCTGCTCGATGCCTTCAGGCTTGTTTCGATACCACTCTCGGAGATCAGAGCTCCTCGTAATCGTGACGAGGTCGTCAGCGAGCGAGACCACTCCCCTATTGACGACGCTCTCCTGGTTTCCGCGAACAATTCCCCGCAACGTGTAGTGCCACCGCCAAGACGATCTCTGAGATCCATCGCCCTCTGGCGACCCGTGGATCTCCCATCGACCATCCTTCACAGTTGAGGTCATCTTGTGCGGGGCGTTGGTGAGTTCAACCTCGACTCCCTTATTGCGCGCGATCTCTCGTGGCTTAAGTGATTGGTTCGCCACCTCACGCGCGACAGCGGAGATCCACGAATCACTCGGAACAAGTTCAGTTGGTGTCGCATGGTTATGACGAGACGGAGGTTGCGTGGAGTGAGTGTCGCTTAGTGAAGCGATCTCATCAGTACGCTGAACGATCTGATTTTGGATTGCTGAAGAGTTGAGAGGTCTTGATTCACAAATGAATCGTGCAAACACGCTCCCCATCACCACGAGAACGATGAGGTAACTCCATGGAAGATAACGACGTACACCTGCACTCCACGGAGGAATATCCTGCGGACCCCGAGAGGCCCCGTTGTGCGTACGCATCCGAATGTTAAGATCGCCCTAACGTATTCAAGGGTTTACAAATGTGCGTGCGATTGTTTTGCCTTCGAATGTGATAAAAAAACATTAATAACACCAGGTACTTAAAAACGGCATATATACGGAGTACCCATACCAGTGGTTTGAATTTGGGGTTCAGGGACCCGTTTTTGGGGTGGGTAGGTAGGGGGAATGCGGATCCGTTGACCGGTCCCCACGCACATGGAGGGGCGGGCTATGACC
>JALRCK010000566.1 GCA_023262305.1 Deltaproteobacteria bacterium | reverse complement strand
CTTCGGCCTTAGTCCGTGCCGTTGCCGCGAGATCGAGCAATTTCGACTCAAACTTTGAGCCATCGGAGGCCGTTATCACCAAACCATTTTTGTTTGATTTGACGGTGATACGTGTGTCCGGTTCATCGATTGCGATCGATATGTGCTGCTCTTCACTCTCGTTATAGTTATATCCTCCATACTTTTTGCCTGTGTCACAGATGGTGGCAACGGTGTCTCCGGAGGCGTTTCGCAACGTGTGCACCGCGAGGCGGCAGTTTCTGAGGAGATAGGTCGCAAGGTCTATTTTAAAATCGGTGTATTCCGCCGGACTGATCAAGCTTCCGACCTCCCGCGGGAGGTTTGAGTACCGCCCCACCTTAGTCTCCCTCATGTGAGCCTCAACGCGTGACAGCTCCTCAAGAGCTTCGATCTTTTTCTCGTATTCTTCGCACCACGCCAGGTCGTTTTCCTCCTCATATTCGGCCATCTTCGCCGTTTGTCGGGAGATCTCTTTCTCGAGAAACGCTTGCTCCTTTTGGAAAGATGGGCCAATTCGTGAGTTTCGAAGCTGCTCAAGGGCTGAGATGTTCTCCACGGTCGCCTCAAGGGAGTGCGTGCTACACATCCTGCTCAAGGTCTTGAGTCGTTTGGCATCATAAGGAGAATGTGCCTGCTGTGCTTCCAGCAAGGATTTAAGCTCTCGGAAGAGAGACAGAGAGAGATCGATCTTATCAATCTGGGTATCCAGCTTCGCTTGGGTGAGCGCCGCTTGGTTTTTGTCGATTGCCGTTTGTAGCTCAGCTTGAGCCAGGGCATGCTTGGGCCTAACGGTAGAGTACAGAGTGTTGCGGCGAGAGGTGAGTGGACTCATCGCCAGATCCGATTCGTGATAGGTTTGAATCTCTTTGGCGATCGCCTCACTCGTTGTTGAGGCGTGTCGAGCGATAATGGAGATGATCGCCTTCTGTCGCTCCCTCTCTCGCTCTCGAAACGTATAGCCATCGCGTAAATGACCGAGCGGTATCTCTACTGATTGGGTGTCAGACATCACCTCAGCCAGCAACTGTCTGGTCTTCCAAGCAGCCTCTTTGAGAGTGATATCGGATGGGTATCCAGTCAAATGCTCCTGCTTCCGTTTGCCCGCGGTGCTCAAGGGGTGTTGCCGAAATGAGGGCTCCTCAATTGGTGGTGGAGGTACTAATTGATTGACAGGTTGATGAGGTTGTAGCGGCTCGGTGGTGTGACATATGTGCAGTGACTCCGTTGATGAGTGCCCCGCGACCAACAGGAGCCCCGCGGTGTAGAGGGTCTTAAGAGACGAGAAGGAGCTGTGTCTCGGACTCTGCTCAGAGCGTGATTGTTCAGGAAGCTCTCGCACGGAGCTTGATGTAGTGGCTTTCATTGTTTCCCCCCAAAGAACCCCGGTGGGGTCCTTTCCCAGAGTATGCGTGAAGGCCGGTTCTTGTAATCGCCCGTTCACTAGTACTCCCCCTGGTTATGCAAATCTTTCGATGAGGTGTGCTTTGTGCCGTCGAATAGTGAGCGCCACCCGAGCCGTCTGGGCACCTTACGGGGCCGTCCTGCCTGATAGCATCCGAATCGTATAGATCCCAACACCCGACCCTCTGAAGGGCAAAAAACACCATATTTTCCAGCCATGTTAGTGAAAGCTTTTGGCCCGGCGCTTGAATAAGATCGTCGGAAGTGGGTACCATCAAGCGCTTACATAAAAGTCCCTGGGGGGGGATCAAGTATGTTCAGTAGCGCTATTCGCGCATGCCTTTTGACGGTGTGCGTCACTCTTTCAGCTTTCATCTTTCCGAGAGCGTCGCACGCAAAAGATTGTTACGCGGCCTGCAACTACGTTATCAGGCAGGGTGGATATACGTACGCAGTAACCGCTG
>JALRCK010000565.1 GCA_023262305.1 Deltaproteobacteria bacterium | reverse complement strand
CGCTGCGCTCTGGAACACATAGTATGTACCAGTTGAGGGACTCACGAGGTTGTTAATGTACCCGGAGTAAGCCGTCCACGCTGCGTACTCATCTGTTCCTGACTGTGCGAGCACGAACTTCATGAAATCTGTGTTGAGGAAGTTAAGCTCGTTTTGAAGCGTTTGGACCTGGGCCTGAAGCTGGTTAATGTCACTAAAGATCTCGTTCAGTTGGTTGTTGAGTTGCGCAGCACTCACCGTGTTATAGACCAGCCCTGTCAAGACAGCCGCAGGCGCGAGCGCTGGACATACCAGCGCCCCAATATTCACGATGTCGTTGACACCGGTGACAACCGATCCCTTCTGCGCGGAACCACCGGCTTGCTCCGCTATTAAATCGTAGCTCACAACCCCTGAAGAGCTCTGACTATCTGAGCTATCTCCACTTCCGTCGCCACATCCCGGGAGAGCGAGAGCGATCGTCACTACAAGCGTAGCGAGAATACTCCGACGTGATGGGCTCGACGCCTTGGACGTTCCGCGGCTCAATGAGATTCTGAGATTTGAAATAGCGAACATGAGCGCAGCCCTCCAACAAAAACACTTAAAGCTGGTGTGTCGATACCCAATCGATATTAGCGCGTCAATAACGAAATGATTTCGGCGTGACAGAGAGGTAGTGTCTACGGGGGGAACTCCACATCAAGACCGACTCGGACTCTGGTGGAGAAGAGAAGTGACCGCTGAAATCTCGCGCTTGTCGGCATCTTCACGAAAAAACTTTAATCACCCACCAGAGCTCATCACCGCTCGGAGAGCGCGATAAACGCCTCATACAATCAATGAGTTAGCGGCACTCAAACCTAGCATCCACAGCCCTCATTTTTCTCAAGAAAATCGACGACTTAAGATGTAGGATGACTGCATCAAATGGACCGCCTTGGTCCAGCTACGGAAGGCAACCAAGTACACACGTTGGCGCGCAATTAGGGTGTCACGATACTGGTGTACTCCCTTATTGCGCTCGCTCAAAGAAAAAAAACCTCAAAAATATTTTTCAGTCCCAAGCAAGTGCGGTCCTCATTGCGTGCGCGCTGTTCCTCGCAAGTGTGATTCTTCCTTCGTCGGCATATGCCGCGACCTACTGGTGGATGGGAACGAACGGGACCAGCACCAACAACCAAAACAACTGGTCAACATCGGATCTAACAACCTGCACTAGCGGTACAGGCTCGGGCACACCCGGCGCGGGTGATACCATCATCTTCGACGCGGACTGCGACAACGGCGCTACGATAAACACAGCATTGAGCGCGGACACCGTTGTAATCGAATCGGGATACACAGGCACAATCACTCAGAGTCAATCAGTCACCGTCGGCATCGGTGGATGGACACAGTCCGATGGCACCCTTGCTGGAGGGACTGATAATATCACGATCAGTGGGGATTTTACTCTCAGCGGGGGAACCTTCACCTCTACTTCTGGGAACCTCTCGGTGGCCGGAAACTTTGACCATTCGGGCGGCACCTTCACCCATTCGAGCGGAACGGTAGTCCTCAACGGCACCGATCAAACCATCTCCGGCAGCACCACATTCTACAACCTGACGAAGACCGTTACGACATCACGAACGCTCACATTCGTGGGGGGCACGACACAAACGGTTTCGAACACGCTTACCCTTCAGGGAGCCTCTGGCCAACTCCTGAACTTAAGACGCTCGGGAAGTGGTCAGTGGAACGTTAATCCCACCCTGCGATCGATCAGTTACGTCGACGTAAAGGACAGCAACAACACAAATGCGACGGCTATCTACGCCCCATCGTCTACGGATTCGGGAAACAACACAAACTGGACCTTTGATTCGACCCCTACACCAACCCAAACACCAACTCAAACCCCTAC
>JALRCK010000564.1 GCA_023262305.1 Deltaproteobacteria bacterium | reverse complement strand
CATGCGTTGACTCGAGCCCACTTTTGCCGCAGCGATTTTTGGTTATCGATTCGGTTCGGTTTTATCTGCAATTGGTTAGTCGCACCCGTACAGGGAAAGCATCGGTACAGGGAAAACTATGACGCCCGGGTCGATGAAGGACCAGCGGTTCTGGTTGGTGTCGGCTGCGCGACGCACTGTAAATCACCATCCAACACCACACACTGCGTGCCCTTATCGCAGTACATGTGCGCGGTCACGCACCGAGGAGGATCCTCGGAGTCGTCACAGTATTGCTCGGTGCCCCTCTTACTGCTAACGCACGTTGGGTTTTTTGGGCATGTTTGGGGGTTGCATGGGATCCCCCGACAAGCCGCAAGGCCATCCTCAACTCGACACTCCCGCTTCGCATCTCTGTCACAGTGCTGATAGGTCTTCTCGCACGAGGGAGCTCCCTGCGTCGAGTTTTCCGGTTTGGAGCACTCTTGTTTCACTACCGCATCTCCTTGACACCAGGAACGGGTCGGACATTTTTCCGGGTCGCACTCCTCCCCGCACTTTGCGCGCCCCCCCCCCTCGTGTACGCACTGCATTGCCAGATGCGCGCAATCACTCGTGACCTGTTTACAGACTTTCGCCCTCCCTGTTGAGCCTTCTACCTCTATACACGCCTGTGTGCTCAATCGGGTCCCGCTGCATGTTGTGGTTAAGGGACACGATTCCTCGTCGCATCCATTAAAGAGACAGCCACCTCCAAGCGGCCCCCAGACACCATTTTGAGTAACATCATTAGGGTTGGGCTTCCCCTGCGAAGTGAGGAGACAACATTCCTGATTCCAGATCACCCCAGATTCCCGACATTGGTAGGTTCTCTGATTAGAGAATCCTACATCGACGGAGCAAAGGGTTCCGGGAGCAGGACACGGCCCAAGGTCCCCTCTCACTTCGGTTGGAGAGATGCTGTACTTGGTTGTCTGTCGCATCGCGTCACAACCGTTCATAAGGTTGACAGAGCGACTGCCGCACAACTGCACTGTAACGGGCTTTTGTAGTCTCTCTTGAACCTGACCGATGAAGGTTCGAGCCTCGTCTTGGTCTCGAAATGTGAGGCAGGAGAGATCGTTGAAATTTATGGAGCATGTTGGGTAAGCAGACTGGCAAACCCTGACCTGAGAGGAAACGTAGCTACCATTTGGTCCGTGGTTGAGGTTCATGTGGTTGATGGTGCCTTGGCAGTTAAAGGGCTTAATTGCCTCTGGCGTAAAATCCCCCTCCGCGAATGCGGCCGTTACCGTACACCCCGTGAAGGTGGTACCGACACATCTTTCGCAGGTCTGCTGAAAACTCTGGTGATCCGTTCTTCCCCTATCAGGGTAAACACAAAAGCAGCAGGTATTGGTTACGGGATCATCAGGAGGTGTTGGGCTCGGTGTCGGGGTAACAGTTTGAGTTCCACGCGGCGCGGGCACTGCCACAGCTTGAGTCACCACACAGGCGAATAAGGTGAGAGCAACAGCAGTGAAGAGGGCAGCGGAGCGAGCCATGGACAACCGATAAAACAGCTATCTGTCAATTAGAACATATGGGGTGCGGGGAAGGAATAGAAAAAGTGACGGACCGCCGACGCCGGTGCCTCTCCATGACCACACTAGCTAAAACGCTGACCGAACGGTCTATCAACTTGATGTTGGTTGGGGAAGAAACTACGACCAAGGCGCTCGCCGAAGCCACCGCAACATATATCTATGGACAAATTTTCTACGCAGAAATGACGTCTTGCAATATACAAGCACTCCAAGGACGCAGAGCGAGCCCTCAAGATTTTTGTTTTTTCTCTGTACCCGGGCTACTCTAAGCCTCAGATGTTGCCTTGAGGCCGCTTTCGCCGCGACGATTTTTAGTTATCGATT
>JALRCK010000563.1 GCA_023262305.1 Deltaproteobacteria bacterium | reverse complement strand
CGACCGACTTCCGTGGCGATCCGTCGTCAGCTCTTCTTGAGGTTCTTGACCCTGAGCAGAATGACTCATTCAATGACCACTACCTCGATGCAGATTACGACCTCTCGAAGGTGATGTTCATTACTACGGCTAACTCGCTTCACACGATTCCGCAGCCGTTGATGGATCGTATGGAGATCATCCGGCTCTCCGGTTACACAGAGCTTGAGAAGATCGCTATCTGCAAGAAGTACCTTCTTGAGAAGCAGCTTCAAGAAAACGGACTCACCCCAGCGAATGTTAAGGTTGATGACGGGGTGTACTCCGACATCATCAACCGCTACACCCGCGAGGCTGGTGTTCGTAACCTTGAGCGAAGCATCGCGACTCTTGCGCGTAAAGCGGCGATTGAGGTTGTTGAGCACGGTCCAGACACTATTGTTGAGATTAACACAACAAACCTTCCGAAATTCTTGGGGCAGCCGAAGTTCCGCTTCGGAAAATCCGAGGATCTCGACCAGGTTGGTCTCACTACCGGGTTGGCATGGACCGACAAGGGTGGAGAGTTGCTCGTTATCGAGACAACGGTCCTTCCAGGTCGTGGACGCCTGCAGATTACCGGTAAGCTTGGCGATGTGATGCAAGAGTCCGCTCGTGCGGCTTTGAGCTACGTTCGCTCTCGCGCTTCAGTCTTCGGATTGCCACGGTATTTCTACGATAAGGTAGACATCCACGTGCACGTTCCAGAGGGAGCTATTCCGAAAGATGGACCATCAGCAGGTATCACGATGGCGACATCGATCGTATCAGCCCTCACAGGAATTCCAGTCGATAAGCACATCGCAATGACAGGAGAGATTACTCTTCGTGGAAATGTGCTTCCGATCGGAGGTCTTAAGGAGAAGGCTCTCGCAGCTCACCGTGGTGGTATCAAGCGCGTACTCTTCCCAAAGGAGAACGAGAACGACATCGAGGAGATTCCAGCAACGGTACGTAACGAGCTTGAGCTGATCCCAGTGTCTCACGTCGATGAGGTGCTCTATGAGGCTCTCCGTTGTCGTAAGCCGGAAGACTTCACTACGCTCCTTGCTGGCAAGGGGGCTCGTGATGAGCTTCTCTACGCTGAGGACAAGAAGAAGGATGAGCAGGGTGACCGTGAACAGCGTGATGAGAAGGGACCAAGCGCTGGTATCGTAGCTCACTAAGAGGCTCGGCTCTGATGAATGGCCCCGGGCCCCTCGAGAGGAGAGGGGCCCGGGGCTTTTCTTTGGCTAACTATCTGAAAAATGAATGTTATTGATGTCCTGGATCAGTTGACTTTGGGAAAGTGGATCGGTAATCTCGCAATCCTCGCGACGGCAGAGTCCTCAAAGGACATCCAAAGCTGCCATTAGAGCGGGCGCTTAGCTCAGTTGGTAGAGCGTCAGCCTTACAAGCTGAATGTCGTAGGTTCGATCCCTGCAGCGCCCACCAGTTTTTCCCGCTCGACGCTCGTGTCCAGGGGCTGACGCCCCTCCCCCCTGATCGGGGGTTCACCCCGTTTATTACGCTCGACGCTCATGTCCAGGGGCTTTGCCCCTCTCCCCCTGATCGGGGGTTCACCCCGTTTTTTACACTCGACGCTCGTGTCCACGGGCTTTGCCCTTCCCAAACCATTCCTTGATAACGTTTGGGAGGGGCGGGCTACGACCGCCCGTAAGGATCGCCTACCTTGATGAAATAGGTCACCTCATGGGGGTCGTTCCGCCTTACGGGCAGTCAAAGCCTGCCCCTCCAATTGAATGTTATTTGATTGAGGTGGTTCGATTGCTCACAGTTCGTCAATCGGACTCACGACGCGTGGCGCCGGCGACTTCGCTACATGGGTATAGATCATTGTGGTCTTCACATCGCTGTGACCAAGTAATTCCT
>JALRCK010000562.1 GCA_023262305.1 Deltaproteobacteria bacterium | reverse complement strand
CGAAACGCCAACGCCGATGGGCGTTGCGGTTCGGTAGGTGAACAACGGCACCCCGATTCCCACCTCCCCAGCCTTGAGGGCAGGGGTGGCAAGGATGAGGGCCGTAACGATAACTGCAGTGTATTTTTTCATTGTCTTTTGTAATGTGTTTACACCGCGTCTGATGTTGACTTTGACGACTACCCACTCGGGTACCCATCATAATCATTTCAGCTTAGCGATGCCCAAAATCGACGCATGGACGACTCTAGGCATCGCTAAGCGAAAACCATTTCGAACTCTCTACCCATATTCTTCTCTCAATCGATGTTCTGGAGCGCGTTCGAGGAAAGAAAAATATCGGGTGTAAAAGGCGGTAGGGAGCTGTTTGAGTCGGTTTTGGTCGGGGCTGATTCGTTTTCTGACAAGGGGTTAGCGGGGCTATTCCGCTCGCCCTCCCACGAACAATCCCGCTGTGGGGGCTTTTGGGTTAGGGCGCAGAGGACTCCGCCTTGATTAATCTTTAACGCCCAAAGAACGGTAAGAGGCTACTTGCGTCTTCTAGCGATCTCAACGATCCGGTCCCAGTTCGCGACCTCACACTCAGGGGTGAAGTGCTCCCAGTGCAGCACACCTTTAAGGACATCCGGTTTTCCAGGAGTGGATGATTTGTGGCGCGAAAGATCTATCCTGAACATCGTCGGCTTATTCAGATCGCACTCATCGATAGAGTAGCGACGAGATTCAGTGAGCGAGCCATCAAGGATGTAGGTGGTGCGGGTGTGCACACAAACCTTTTCCTTTGCTTTTGTTGGAATTGTCTCAAATCGGGAGGTCGTAATGGGGGCCGCTTCGTAGGTTGCCATCATGACACGTTGGATGAACTCTTTGCTGACTGGCATCGAAGAGAGCTTCGCGATCGCGGTCAATTGTACCGGAGAAGGATCGATTATGATCAGATCGTCGCCCGGCATAGCTAGGGACTCTTCATCGGCATCCGGTGCGGAGGTGTCATGGGCGAGATTGTCTTCAAGGTCGTCATCGTCGTCGGGCGCTTCGCCCGTTTCTACGCCCTCAAAGAGCCCAAACTCGTCCTCTCTGTCGTCGTTCTCATCAGCATCGCGAGATTCGTCGTGAGCACCCTCACGTTTGTTTCTCTCTTCGCTCTCAAGATCCTGAAGGATAACGTCGGGACTCATCGGATATGCGACCATGGTGAGCCCTTCGAAGACGTACTCGTCGTCGTGAGATCCCTCTTCGCGTTCTACCGCTATGGGGAGGAGATCCCACGGGAGCGTTGGTCTCTTCAAGGATGTATACACGGAGTCCATCTGTTGCCAACGTTGATTGAGGGAGTCAAGGGATTCCGCGCAATCTCCATTCTCCCAACCGAGCGCGACCTCAATGTCTCCTGAGGCCAATTTGTCGATGGTGAGCTGGAAACGATCGCTTGAGAAGTGTCGAGACTCCTCGGAGTTTTCGCTTTCTCGATCGTCAGCGAGAGATGAGATGACGACGTACCGAGTCAACTCGGGGGTGCCCTTGTTCCAGACAAGCGAGGTCGCATCCTCAATCGTTACTTTGCTGAGCTCGGCGACGTACGAGAGAGCTCCGCGATCGAGAGGTGTGTCGTTTCGAAGGCTCTCGATAATCATCCCAAGGGTAGCTGCCGGGAGTTGGGCACGCACATGACGCAGTAACATGTCTTGCTCAAAGGGCGTGGGGTTTTTAAGGACTATGTGGAGGGGGTCCTGAAGGCACTTGAGGATCAGGGTTTGGTTCTTGAGTGAATCTGGTGATTCATCGGGGAATGGAAGCTGAAACCGGGGGGTGGGCATACTGCATTCGCTAGATAGGTTGTGGAGGCGGCAAGGATACCAATCGATGATGAACATATCGATAATTACCCCAATGTTCTG
>JALRCK010000561.1 GCA_023262305.1 Deltaproteobacteria bacterium | reverse complement strand
ATATCCATGGATGGCGACGTTTTACAGCTGACTCTCTACCTTGACGGAGAACGACGACGGGACGCGGGGATTTTTCACTCATGGGGGCCTACCTAACACCAACTGGTGCGCCCCACTCCATCTGCACAAAAACAAGAGCGTACGCTTGCCCTCACGGACACGGTTCCAGTAAGACCGCTCCCAGATCTTAGATCAGCTCGCCGCGGGTTACCACTCATTTTCACCCCGCTGCAACGGGGTAGAATTGTGGTTGCGGTTATACCCTCCGTCGCGTCAAACGGAGAGTCCAAGGTATTGAATTACTACTCCTCTTCTTGGGAGCCGTGCTCTTGAGTATATGCACGCCCCCGCACCTTTACCTGACTCTCCACATCCCGAACCCCCTCGATGTTGAGAATTGCCGCCAAAATCTTGTCAACATCCGTTGAGCGAGAAACATTACCCTCAACTTTTGCAACGCCGTCTTTGACCGTGACGTCCAGCCCTTTCATAAGGCTAGGGTACTCCTTAGTGAGGGCCCGCTGGATTGACTCCTGAATATCCGAGTCCGTCATAACCGGACGAGCAGTAACCTCATCCACAATGGTTCGTTTAGACACTGAGCTCGCCACCTCAAGCACCCTCCTCTTGGTTTCAGGAGAATCGGTCGTTCCGTGGAGCACCATTTTGTTTGGATGAATGTTGACGGCGATATTATATTTGCCGTGGGGAATCTCTCGACGCAGAGCATCCTGCAACTCGGCGACCTCGGGGTGCTGCGGCTCCTCGCCTTTTTGCGCAACTCTCAATCGATTCTCCACTTGCTTGACACCCTCGGCTTTCTCCGCCGCTTGTTGCACACGGCGACGCGCCTCTTCGCTCTCAACGTACCCATCAAGAGCGATATCTCCACGCCCACGGTTGTCGATCTCGATATTGTGACTACCTATCGACGGCTGCAGCATAGAGATCTGGTCGCGCACATTCTCATTAACCTGCTTCCAGTCATCAGCGTAGCTGTGCGGTCCTACGCCGCTGATAGCTACGACACATCCCAGTGCGATAAGATTTCGAATGCTTGAATGATTGCGAACTTTCGGAGTTTCCATACATTTTCCCTCTCTGTCTGCCGATCCTGAGCATCACCATCTACCATTTTTCAGGGCTGTTGTATGACCCACAACCGACTCCGCTCCAGATGCTTACGGCTACAGCCTCGGACTGTCGATCGACTACAATCCCAAAATTCAGCTAACCTATTGATATCAATGGATGGCCAAGGGTATTTTTTAAGAGTCTTTAATTGTCTTAGAAAGATAAAAACGGGATACTACTGGAGGCCCAATTCTTGGGTCGTTCTTCTAGGAATTTTCGCTCACTATGGAATCTCGCCCAACTAAATACATATTTGTGACCGGTGGTGTTGTTTCTTCAATCGGCAAAGGTCTCACGACCGCGTGCATTGGCGCTCTTCTTGAAGCTCGCGGGCTCAAGGCAACCGCCGTCAAGCTCGACCCGTACATAAATGTAGACCCGGGAACGATGAGCCCCTTCCAGCACGGAGAGGTATTCGTCACTGATGACGGCGCGGAAACCGACCTCGACCTTGGGCATTACGAGCGCTTCCTCGGGACACGCATGTCGAAGCTGAACAACTTCACATCAGGCAAAGTATACGAGACCGTAATCGCAAACGAGCGCCGAGGTGACTACCTCGGAGGAACGGTGCAAGTAATCCCTCACATCACCGACGAGATTAAGCGCCGAATCAAGCTGGCTGCCGAGGGGTTTGATATCTGCTTGGTAGAGGTTGGTGGAACGGTAGGAGACATTGAGAGCCTCCCCTTCCTCGAAGCGATTCGACAAATGCGTGCTGATGTTGGGGTACAAAACACCCTCTACATCCACGTGACATTGGTTCC
>JALRCK010000560.1 GCA_023262305.1 Deltaproteobacteria bacterium | reverse complement strand
TACGGCACCGCCACCGAGACCTGAAGATGTTTCTCTTAACTCTCACGCTCTTTGGAGGGAGATACAATTCACACCGAAATCCGTCGACGAAGCACTTCGCGAGTACGAGGCGAGCACAGAGCAGAGCACTTTGAATTGTAGGTAAGGTCCAGCCAGAGACGAGTCTGTGCCGACCTGCACGTTCGGCTCTCAAACGTTTCGGTAGATTTATTCGTAGGGACCGAATTATTACCGATTGAGTGGCTCAGCCTCCTCCTCTGGTACATGGCACCTTCCGACCCGAATCAGGGTTGCCTCCCCCCGGGTTCCAAGGCTCTTGAGAGGTACCTTCATGAAGCTGTCATGAAATGTATCTGATCGGAGCGAAGGTACCATGTACCAAGGGATCACAGGGACGGGGCATAGGGAACTCGAAGGGTTGGATCTCCCAGCACAAATCACTCCGGCATGACCAGACTACCTGTATCACTGATTGCTACACCTGAGACCACTCCGATGGGCATGTTGCATTATGGGTCAACCGACTCACTAGCGCTTGTTCCATATTCGCACACGGCAGCGGAAAGCATGCATCACCAGGTGGTACACATCCTTGTCTTGGGACCATAGCCAAGATAATCCCAGAGTTGTCAGATGTAAGTAAGAATTCTTCTAGCCCCCCCACTCCAAAGATGTCCCGTACTCGAAACTACCGGCAAAAGCACAGCTCAACGAGCAAGCGGAGGAGTATGGAGTCATCAACCTTTCTCAAGCGCTCCCTCGTCCTACAAGGGGAACTCCAAAAGCGAACCTATCCAAACGCCTTTACACTTGCGAGCCTGTGTGGATGCTCGCGAAGCACCGCCATGCGAACGATTGACCGTCTACGCTACGAGTTCGGAGTTCCAATAGAGTACGACGAATCAAACAGAGGCTACTACCTCACAAACCTAGATTTCTCATTCGCCTCCCTTCCACCTGGGCGAGATGAACTCGTCGCCTTGATCCTCCTTAGTGAACTCGCCTCGATGATCGATGATACATCCCTGCAGCAGGCTCTCTCCTCCCTATGGACCCGTATCACTAACGGACGCTCGGATGTGGACCATGACCTCGAATATATGCGCAATTGTTTTTCATCCGAAACAACCGCGATCGCTAAGCTCGCAGACATCGATCTCGTCCGCCTCTTAACTTTGTGCCACCGAGGACAGCTCGTCTTAATCAAGTACCGCTCACCGTGGCGATACGAAGAGGATAAAGAGTACGGAGGAATGTTCGAGCGTTTGCACTTCTCTGATGGCATTCTCTATGCGATGTTCAAAGATCAAAGAAATCGGCAGATAGTTCTTAACGTCTCCTTCATCAAAGAGGTTGAAGAGGTTCCAGAGCTTCCCCCTCTATCTCAAGATGATATTCCAGAGACACCAAGCAAACCATTTTGGCTTGAAGGATTCGGGGTCTGGTCCGGACAAAAACCGGAAATAATCGAGATCACCATCGCCTCACCGGCTTCACGCTACTACTCCGCACAAACGTGGCATGCTGAACAAGAGGACACCTGGGATGGCGATATCCTCATTCGCCGTTTCCCCGGCATAGCCTCCCCTGAACTTAGGCGACGGGTTCTAAGCCTTGGTCGCTTCGTTGTCTCGGTCCGCCCCGAGAGCATCCTTGAGCAGATGAGGGAGGATGTGGCGAGATTGGCGGTGTTGTGTGGTGAGGAATAGCCGTGTGAAGCAAGGAGTGCATGGCTTCCGACCGCTCGGAATATCAAATACCCTCAATAAAGCTTCATGGGTCGAAAATTCGGTCGATCTTGAGCTTCCGTCCTTAACCTGCACCACCTTTTGATACACCCCGTTGAGTCTTAGACCTCAGCTCGCTATCACCTTGATGGCGGTTACGTACTCACATTTCTTCCCT
>JALRCK010000055.1:7920-9963 GCA_023262305.1 Deltaproteobacteria bacterium | reverse complement strand
GTTGGCGATCCGTGTTGGCGAATTCTTGAGCGTCGTCGAGACAACGGGATCATCGAACCAGCCGAGCGTACTGAAAGCCTCTGTGCCTCGCATGGATACTTCGTATCCATGCTGCTGAAGCTCCGCTACCTGAGCCTCGGCATCCTCTTTGTCAAAGAAACCCTTGTACGGCACGGTGCCGACGATCGGAAACCACCACGTGTGGAGCGCGAACGCGTCACGCCGAGAGGCCACGACTACCCATGCGAGCGGATCTCGCGAAACCTGTGCGAAGCTCGTAAACGCCCCACCCGGGTCGAGTCCTATGCGCTTCGCGTAATCGCGCGCGTCGAGAACGAGAGCGAGCTTCTCCTTGCTGTCGGTCGGCACCTCAGGATCTACCAGTACCTTCTGAATGTCTCGCCGCGCGAGAAGGATCTTCCCCTGCTCATAGGCGCCTCTCATGACATACCCTGGAGAGCAGGCAGTGCAGGACCCCATGACGATCGCACCGAATGTCACCACTACGGCAAGGCGATAACGGAAGCGCGCGAGCCTCATATCCAGATCCTTGCAAGGGATAGCACCACCAACGCGCAGCCCCCGGCCACGATGTCATCCCCCATGATGCCAAATGCCCCCGGGAGGTCTTCCGCTTTACCGACAGGTCCCGGCTTCAAGATATCAAACAGCCTAAAGAGCAAGAATGCCCCGCCAACGTGCAGCGGGTTCGACGAGCTCGCTCCGATTAAGGCGATAAAGATCCCTGCCCACTCGTCTATCACGATCCATTGAGGATCTTCTCCCCCCTCCTCGTCCAAACTGACCTTGGTGGTCCACGTGCCAACAAGAATCACCACACCCGCTGCTATCAGGTGTGACAACGGAGATACAAGGAGTCCTAACCACGACGCCACCAGCCACGCACCAAGTGCAGCGGCACTTCCCACGGTACCCGGCGCTTTTGGGGCGTAGCCACTACCAAATCCACTGCTGACAAAGGATGCGATCGACGTGATCATTTCGGGCTCAACTATGACATGAGTTGGAGCGAGACGACACAATCGTTCTTGCTCTCGAAACTGGAGCTTGCATCGAAGTGATGCGCTCATCAACCAAAACAAAAAGTAAATAGAGAACTGAGGATTTTTTGAAAAATGCGGGGCAAATTTTTTTGCTTCGGCGATCTTTTTTCAAAACTTGTTTGTTGACGTTGGGATCGCCGCTTTGGTATAAGTCACTTAAAGTAACTCGATTCGTGCGATGTGTCATCGGGGTTTTTTGCGCGGCTCCGCAGAAAAATAATCTCGAAGACGCCCTTTACAACCGAGTCACTCGATGTGAACTACACCAGCAAAAAATGCGATCGCAAAGGTCCCCCTTTTGTCCTGGATTTTTTCATATCGCAGCACTACAATGTCCGCCCTCTCGCTTCTTGGAGTACTATGACTGGCTCGTTTAATGATGATGACAATATGGAGCTTGGGGCGGAACTTCCGTTTCCAGCTTTAGGAAGTAACTTGGGGGGCGACTCGGTACGACCTGACTCACTTAGTAACTCAACACCTAAAGAGGAGCTCCCGGACACGGGCACTCGCAGCAACATCATCACCGCGCGGGGAACCACAGAGGGGCTTGTTCTCCGAATTGATGGCAGAGTAGAGGAGTCTGACCTCACCACCGCAATTCGTGAATTTCTTGAGTCACGGCGTTCATTCCTCCAAGGCAACGATGTGGCTTTTGAGTGGGTCGGCAAGAAGCCGGGAGATGAGCTTATTCACGAACTTACGGCTCTTTTGGCTTCGGAGTTCAAAGTTTCCGTTCGAAGCTCCAAACTTAAGGGCAGCGGTCCCAAGCAAGCTGCCGCCGCATCGGCAGATACCGGCTCATCGCTCTTTGGTGGGTCTCGCGCATCGACACCAAGCCGATCTGTCGCCCCAACCTCTATTGCTCCCGTTGCAGAGATCCCAGCGCAACCTCCTACTCCCTCCTTCACAGTGGGTGGGGTCAAGGTGGATCTCCCAGACCCCTCTGTGGTCGCCACGGCAGGGTCTATTGCCGTTG
>JALRCK010000055.1:0-7910 GCA_023262305.1 Deltaproteobacteria bacterium | reverse complement strand
CGGGATGGACAGCATCGAGAGCCGTACGAGCGTAGCAGCCAACCCGATGTTGTGGGATGAACCAGATACTCGAATTATCTACGGAACTCTCCGTTCAGGCCAGAAAGTTGAGACGGAGCACTCGATCATCGTTTTCGGAGACGTAAACTCTGGGGCGGAAGTTATAGCCGGAGGAGATATCGTCATCCTCGGCACCCTTCGAGGCATCGCTCACGCCGGAGCTTACGATGAGAGCGGAGGAGGACGGGTTATCTTTAGCCTCAACCTGCAGCCAACGCAGCTTCGAATCGGGCTGGTTATCTCCCGAGGCGCCGGCTCTGATAATTATGAGAGCACCCCCCGAGGCGGCATCCCTGAGATAGCCCGCGTGGAGAGCAACCTAATTGTAGTAGAACCTTACCAATCAAGAACTGTTTGGGCACGAAGAAGGGAGTAATTGATGAATACGCGAAGAGATAACGGCTCAGGTAAGAAGGACCTCGGCGAGGTAATCGTTATTACCTCTGGAAAGGGAGGTGTGGGCAAGACAACGACAACTGCCAGCCTCGGCGCAGCACTCGCTCTGCGGGGTCAGCGCGTACTCGTTGTCGATGCAGACATCGGGCTCCGCAACCTCGACATGATGCTTGGGCTTGAGAACCGCATCGTGTTTAACGTGGTTGATGTAGCCAAGAAGATCTGCAAACCAGCTCAGGCCATCATCAAGTCGAAAAAATCAAACAATCTCTACCTATTGCCCGCATCTCAAACTGACGACAAGGATGTGGTTGATGAGGCAGAGGTTCGGTATGTGCTCGACCAGTTCCGCAGGGAGTTCCACTACATCCTTGTTGACTCTCCAGCCGGTATCGAGCAAGGGTTCCGCAACGCATGCGCAGGGGCTGATTCAGCGATCGTCGTAACGACTCCTGAGGTCTCGGCTATTCGAGATGCTGACCGAGTCGTAGGACTCCTCTCTTCAAAGGGGATCGAAGCCAGACTGATCATTAACCGAATTGACTTCGAGATGGTTCGACGTGGCGACATGCTCTCTGTGCGAGATGTTCAAGACATCCTTGGCATTGAGATCCTTGGGGTCGTTGAGCGAGACGATCAGATCATATCCGCAGCAAACTGCGGAGAGCCGGTTGTCTACAACCAGAAATCAAAGGCGGGACAAGCCTTTACCCGAATCGCCGCACGCGTATGCGGTGAGCAGATTGCAATTCCAAGCTTCGATGGTGGCTCGCTCTGGAGCCGAATCACCAAAAAGCTTGGGGTGAACGCATAGCGGTTTTCATCTGTACGCAGTGTCTATTTACAGTTAGAGTTACAAGACAGTTAGGAGAAAGGGAAACGCAGTTTCCCCCACAACTGAGGGAGTTTTAAAACGTGTTTAACGCGCTCAAGAAAAAGCTCTTTGGACAGAGCAACGAAAGCAAAGATACAGCCAAGAGTCGACTTCACTTCGTCCTTGTGCAAGACCGGACCGGTCTCACAAATGAGGAGATGGCGGGCTTCCGTGAGGAGATGGTGAAGGTTATTGAGAAGTACTTCGTCATCGACAAGGAAGGGTTTGACATCAAGTATCACCGACTTGCCGACACCACGACCCTGCTGATCAACTCACCAGTTATCGTTCGCCGTGCAACCGCGCCAGCAGCTAAGGCAGCCCGAGTGCCGGAGAACGAAACCGACACAGAGACTGCAGCCGTAGCCTCGAACGTGTAACGCCACCCGCCTGGCGGTGCTCGACCCCCCTCTGCCGTGAAGAAACGGCAGAGGGGGGTTTGTTTTTTGGCGCAACCAATTGAGGGATATCTGTACAGCTCAAAGACCCACGGGGTAGGATACCCGCAAATCGCCTAAGCCCCCCTTCCAAGCATGTTGCGTCAATTCAACCGACTCATCGCCCTCGCTATCCTCATCGCGGTCACGATTTATATCACCCTTACCAACTCCGAGACCGCAACGATTAAGGTCGGGCCTAATATCTCTGTCACAACCTACGCGGGCGTCATCTATCTGGGGGTCTTCTTTTGTGGATGCGTGGTCGCCTCCGTGATCGCTCTCTTCTTTGGATTCAAGAGCTACCTTCGCGAAAGAAAGCTGCGCTCCGCTGCGCGCACCCACCAGCTGTTCTTTGACCTGTTCGTTAAGGGAAGGAGTTTCATGGCGAGTGAAGAGTGGAGCGCTGCCCGAGCCGTATGGGAGCAGATCCTTCACCAGGACCCGGACAATACGATTGCGCGAGTCGAACTGGCTACCTGTTTTCAAAATCTTGGGGATACGCGGGAGGCGTTGCGGGTGCTTGACACCATGAGAGCAAGCAATCACCTCAACGCTGCGGTGCTCTTTAAGGCCGTAGAGCTCAATAGAAAGCTCGGGAACAACACCGCAGCGAGCGACAACCTTGCGTTGATCGTGCGCGAAGCGCCAACGAAACGAGCTCTTGAGGTTGCCCGGGACATCGCTGAGGAGCTGGGACGAATCGATGATGCCCTTGATTATCAACGGGCTCTTGAGAAGATCGGATATACCTCAGACGAGATGATTGAGGCGAAGACGCGGCTCACATTCGCTCAACTGGTAAAATCCGTTGAGAATCAAAGCTCCCTGAGAGAGGCGCTTACTATCTTTGTTCGCAAGCATCCACAGCATGTGCCTGCTCTTGAGCGCCTGGCGGATCTTGAGATCGCTGCGGGACGCCTCGATGAGGGCGCCGAGCTCCTGGTGAAAGCGGCGAAGCTTTCACCCGGGGATATGTCAAAATGGACCACGATTATTGATCTCTGGTTACAAACTGCTCCGGGTGACTTCCAACGCAGGGCGGATCGCGCTATTGCGGCCGCTCGAAGCGCAACCCAGAGCACTCATGGATCCCGGCGCATCGATAGTGAATTCATCGTTGTTAAGACGCTCCTCGCGGTGAACAGGGCCGATGACGCCAAGGCGCTTTTGGATGAGATCCCAAAGATGGCGGAGAAGGAAAAGGTGCGACTCTCAGAGGATCAGATCAGGATCTCCACGCACCTCAAGGGGCTCTGCTTATCCCGCCTTGGACTCGCGAAGGATACTGGCGCATTGTGGGAAGCCTTAGTTGAGCCGACCCTGCCCGAGACAAGCAGCGAGAAACGGGCTGTCGTATCCGACAGAAGCGAGCCCTCCCCGATGTTATCGACCCCGTAGATGCTGAACGCTCCAAAAGCTGCTCTTGGGTTTTAAGACCAGGCGAGTTCTCATCAGGGCTTCGGAGCAGGCTGCGATACTCTGGGTGGAGTTTTCCACTCAGGAGCCAGGTCAACCATATTATCATCAGCTGCCGGTAACTCACTGCCCGGCTGGTTATGCGGTGGGTTCTGTCGCGTGATTACCCCCTTGCCGGCATAATCCTTCGCCTGATTGCACGGTCGACTACCTCCTTTGCCATCAAAGAAGGCCGATGAGTTCTTCCTATGCTGGCTCGGGAAGTATACCTGCGGCTCAAACCACTCCTTGGGCCCAACGGGCTTTGAAGGAATTGTCCAACGCACCGAGCCACCCCAGGTTCTGTTGGAATGCTCCTGGAAGACCTCGTCCTTGGCGGGGCAGTACACATAGAAATTTTGAGTCTCTGACTTGAGCCATAGAGCCCTACGCTCAGTCTTTTTGCCGCCATACACACGATAACCGGTCGCCACGTCGTAGACCCACTCGAACTCACCCGATTGGTACAGAACATAACTCTTTGAGTTGTCCTTGCCTGTGACACGCTCACAGAGCCAATGTTCGGCGTGGTGAACCCTTTCATGGTACTGTTGTGCCGGATTCTCTCCTCGGAGGTCTCCCTCCACCCAATCAAATATGCACATGTAAGCGGGCGCTCCTACCCAAAGAGGATCCTTTGACGAATCACTACAGTCTCTAATGACACCCGCACGATTGCCCCCCTTGGTTTTAAGAACATCAACGCACTCTTGAAACTTGTCAAACTTCTCCGGCAGCGTCTCGGCCTGGACTAGAGCACTAGCGAACACAACCGTTACTGCCAGTAGCCAAACGATACTCCTTTGCGCAGGTTTCATAACTGTAGCTCCCCGGATATGGTGATCTATCCCAAGGAAGGTATCGGCACCGATGGTTTTGGTCCTAAGCGCTTGGAGCTTGATTACAAAAAGTCTAAGATAAGGGCTTGAAAGCAGGTACCATACTGTCTGCTAAGAGTCTCGACTTTCCCCAAGATATGGAAAAATGAGAGAGTCGTGCGTCACGCAAGATTAACTAGGATTAAGGATTTATGACCTCCCCAACCCTCCTGTGCATCCTCGATGGTTTCGGTTTTAACCCTAAGAGCGAGGGCAACGCAGTTGCTCAAGCTAAGAAGCCAGTTATCGACGAACTCTTAAAACGTTATCCGCACGCAACTCTTACTACTTTTGGTGAGGCGGTTGGGCTGCCTGAGGGTCAGATGGGCAACTCAGAGGTTGGGCACCTCAACATCGGAGCAGGCAGGGTCGTTGAACAGTGGCTCCTCCGAATCAGCCGGGCCTTCAAGGGCTCGTTCCTCAAAGACTCGCCCGAGTATCAGACCTTCAGCAAGGCGACCACTGCATCAAAGACGATCCACATCGTCGGACTCTACAGCACCGGTGGGGTGCACTCGCACCTTGAGCACATGAAGCTCTTTGTGAAGCGACTCGTTGAGGACAATACGACCTCCCAGATAGCCCTCCACCTCATCTCTGATGGCCGTGACGTATCACCGACCGCCTTTAAGAACGACCTCGCTGCGCTTCAGACATTCCTGAAGGATTATCCGCGATGCTCAATCGCATCTGTGTGTGGCCGATTCTTCGCCATGGACCGCGACAAGCGGTGGGAGCGTGTGCAGGTGGCTTACGATGCTATCGCCCTCGGCAAGGGCACCGTCACCAAGGACCTCAATACCTACGTTCAACAGAGCTACGAAAAGGGAACAACCGATGAGTTCCTTGAGCCGGCCGTAACATCTAACCTCAAACTTGAAGCGACAGATGGGCTCGTATTCTTCAACTTCCGTGAAGATCGCATGCGAGAGATCGTATCAGCTCTCTGTGCCGAGACCTTTGACGGTTTTGCTCGGACCGCCCCACTCCTTCAAACCTCTCATGTGCTCTGCTTCACCGAGTACGATCACACCCTCCACCTGCCATTCCTCTTCTCACAGCTCGATATCAAAAATCACCTCGGCGAGACCGTCGCCGCAGCCGGAAAGAAGCAGCTTCGGGTCGCTGAAACTGAGAAGTATCCCCATGTAACGTACTTCCTTAACGGTGGAATCGAGAAGCCATACGAGGGTGAGGATCGCAAACTCGTCCCCTCACCCCGCGACGTCAAGACGTACGACCTCAAGCCTGAGATGAGTGGGCCGGGAGTGGCAGAGCTCGTCGTTGAGGGAATCCGCTCAAATCAATACGACTTGATCGTCGTTAACTTCGCCAACTGTGACATGGTGGGTCACACGGGGGTGGTCTCGGCGGGAATCAAGGCCGTTGAGACTGTCGATGCCTGCCTCGGGCAGATCCTTAAGGCGCTTCGCGACGCCAAGGGCCAAGCGCTCATCATCGCCGACCACGGCAACGCCGAGCAGATGGTGAACTACGAAGACGGCACCCCCCATACAGCACACACGCTCTATCCGGTGCCAGTCATCCTGGTTGACTACGCCCGCACGGTGGAGCTGCGAAAAGATGGTGCTCTGTGCGATGTCGCCCCGACTCTCCTTAAAATGATGGGCCTCCCTCAACCGAAGGAGATGACCGGAAATGCGCTCTTTGCGTGAGGTCTAAGCGTCACATAAGCTAGAAATCTTTTCTGGTGCACATGATTTGGCACACCTTATGTACTGTAGAGCAAGTACGACCTGAAGGAGATGGATTTTTCGAATGCCAGCAGAGCCTACACCCACGGGCTTGTGATACCGACAGGGTCCCACATGGATCAGAAAGACGCCTCTCCGATGCTCTCTTCGATTAAGGCACTGTCGGTATGACTGTTCAAATCATGATAGCCACGAAGCGGCAATGTTCTGTGTCTCATTTGGCTGGGCTACCTAGCCCGGGTTGAATGTTTCGAAGGCGCGCGGCTACGTGGGAGCGCTAATCATTTGAGATTTTCACTACGCCTGTCCCACCCGCAATTCCGAGTCAGGAGCTGCTACGGTGTCTAAAAGCTCATACACCATAAACTCGCCAACTCTTCCCTTCACACTCACGGGCTGTAGAGGGCGGACAACGATGTGGTCTTTAGCCTGTTCATAGGTGCTATCGCTGATACAGATAGTAGACCCAAGTTCCTTATTCATGCTCTCCAACCGAGAGGCGATATTGACCCCGTCACCGATCGCCGTATAACTGAGCCGATCTGGGGAGCCGATGTTGCCTACCAATACGGACGCTGTATTGATGCCGACACGCACTCTCAGTTGATGCTGTCCCTGCGACTCCCACACCCTGTTGGCTCGCTCCATCCCCCGAACGATATCGAGAGCAGCTCTGCACGCCTTGACAGCATGGTCTTCTGCTTGCTGAGGTGCGCCCCAAAAACTCATCACCGCATCACCGATGAATTTATCAACTGTGCCAGCATTTCGGGTTATCGCCTCGGTAGCGACCGAGAAATACGTTGTGGTGTACTGCAAGAGCTCCTCAGCTGAAACCCTCTGGGCGAGAGTGGAGAAGTTCTCTAAATCACAGAAGAGTATCGTCATCTCCCGCTTCTCAACTCCTGGCTCTATCGCTCTTCCCTCCTCAACAAGCTTGCGCACTACTCCGAGAGGCACATAGAGCGCAAACGATCTCAGGGCGCTCTGCAAGAGTAGGATACCGTGCTGAAGCTCTGCTATCTCGTGGACTGGCGGCGGAGGAAGCATGGTTGGACCATCCTCAAAGTGCATCCCACGAATGCCCGCCAGGGTCTCAGAGAGATAGTTTATTCGGCGCGACATCCGTCGCGCTACCGTTATTATCAGCAGCCCCTCAATGAGGAGCAAGATGATGACAGCGATAGAAAAATTTCTGCTTGAACGCCGGAGCTCTCCGATAAAATCATTGAGAGGAGTGATTATCAGCGCTCTATATTTGAGCCCGAAAGTATCGTCGATTGGAAAGTCTGATATCGAGTACTCGGTCCCATCCAAGGTAGCACTATAGCTGTGCGTGAGAACGTCTGAGTCCCTCACAGGACCAAGGGCGTCCACCGCCATGACTCGGCGTTCGAGCGCAGAGAGCTTTGCTGAGGATAGCACCCCACTCTCAGCGGTCGAGGGATCGAGGTCAGAAGCGGCTACAACATGCCTCTTGTCATCGAGTATCAGCGATTCACTGTTCTCACTTATTCGATTTTGGTTCAGGAATTCAGATAGAGCGCTCACTGTTACACTTGCTGAGACGGCTCCGATGAATTCGCCTTGGACCTTCATAGGCATGGCGACACTCACTATCGGGATTCCGGACGCCAGTCCTACGTGCACATCGCCAATCGCAACATGTCCCGTTCTCTCCGCGTCGAGGTAGCCCTCTGTCTCTAGGAAGTCCGGGAGGCGCGACAGATGTGCAACCGCTACCACCTTGGGAAATTCCCCATAAAAGACCTGCTCACAGACCTCCGGTGACGATACATTTCCCTTGATGCCGGTGTTTGAAACCCAAAGCGCCTCCTTTGGGTACTCGGGATAACGCTTTCGCATATCCTCTGTTATCCGTGCCAGGTTCCGAACAAATCCCTCCTTCAGCGTCACTGAGATACTGAGCAGGTGTTCATCGTTTTCGACCGTGCGGTAGAGGACCTCATTAAAAGAGCCATCACGAATCGCTGCGGGATTGATGGAGGCGGCACTCCCAAGCACGTTCGTCACATCAACAAGGGGTCCGAAGAACCCCCGAATGGCGCGAACGGTGTCGAGCTTCGTCCTC
>JALRCK010000559.1 GCA_023262305.1 Deltaproteobacteria bacterium | reverse complement strand
GAGGTCTTCTCGAGCGACGTGGTCGGTTCGAGGTGGGATCGACGCAGGCGGTTTTTCCCCGCAGATCTTGTCGATCATCGTCTCGATCGTGGGAATTCCGTCGCTGCGAATAATCTTGGTAGCTCTGAACTGGTTGAGGAGATTGGCCTGGAGGTTTTGCTCGACTTCGATACGTTTAATGAAGATCTCGGTTGAGGGGTGTCGGAGACCGATAGCGGTTCTCCATTCTGTGAGCTTGTGTTCAAGGTCATCTGGGACGTTGAGCTTAAGGACGATGAGGTCACACGAGTCTTGAGCCAGTGGGAGCTGATAGCGGTAGAGTCGATGGAGCTCAATACCAGCTGGCAAGCTCTCGCTGATATCCAGCCCGATCTCCTTAATAACCGGCTTGGTGCTCGCGCGGCTGGATGGCTCGGGAGGTGGAAGGAGTGCACCCGCTGCGGGGTCTGGCACGGCGAGGGCGTCTAGGGTGTCAACCGCTTGTTTGGGAGGTAGAACGGCGACCTCCGACGCCGCCTCCCCGGGAGCCGGATTTAGTGGGGAAGCATCTTTGGGGCTACGCGTAGTCATGCGTATATTCCCAGTTTAGCAGGAGCTAGGCAGGGTGCCTATTAAAAAACCTGCAAACCCCTCATATACCGTACATGCCTACCGATGACCCCGTTAGGCGCATTCCTCGATTCGTCAAACTTCGTGTAAGCATCTAAAATTTCGTCAATCGAACAGCGCGGATCTCATGACGATACCTAACGAAGAAAGAGCAGAGTTGAGGCAGGCCCTTCGGGACTTCGCTGCCTCGCCCAGATATACTTTCCTTAAATCATTGCAAGTGGGACCGATCTTAGGTGATGACGCCAAGAGTTTGGGTGCTGTGTCGCAGATGACGTTTGAGGAGTTGGTTGGGGTGATCGATAGTCACGACTCTGATGTCTACCAACTCAATGATGCGCAGGAGCGCCTCCTAACGGCAGTGCTACGAGCTTTGTGCGAAGGGGAGGTAGTCGAGACTACTGAGCCGGGATTCGATGCCGCTGAAGGCTCCGCCGAGGAGTCGTATGAGGAACCGGAAGGGGAGACCACTGCCACGACGTTCAACAGTGTGCAGTCGGAGCTAGAACTTCGCGAACGGATTGGGCAAGTGAAGGGGCATCCTGAACTCGCCCGTGTTAAAGACCTTACGCTCGGTAGCTTCTGGACAGACCAATCTCCACGCGCTCCATTCGAGGAATCTCTCACGATTGGGCAGCTGCTCTCCCTCGATCTTGGAGTTTTAACAAAGAAGCGTTCCATGACGAGTTTACGAATGAGGGCCCTCGCTTGTGCCCTTGAGAACGCGCTGCGTGTACTTGATGGTGAAGCCTCAGAGACTGACCTCGAAGATGTCCGACAGGAGCCGCTCGCGATGCCATCCCGGAGGATGGAGAAGCGCCGAACCCTTTCGCCACGCCATAAGTGGAGTGGACACTTCGAGGTGTGTTCACCAAGCGAGGCAGCATTAGTTGAGATCGTCATCCGATCTTGTTCCGACGATTCTTCTGATGAAAAGCCTCTTTTCGAGGCACTGCATCACTTCTGCTCGGTGTTTTCTGTTTCAGACTTCCTCGCGATAATGCGAGGTGATCCACTCACGATACCCACTCAGCGTAAGTTGGCGGCGTGGACACACTCAGGTGCTTTGCGTCGGGTGCTCCCTGTTGTCCAGTTAATGGTGCAGGGACCTGGAGCCCACATTAACCGAATCGCTGGAGTTCTTGATGACGGGGGACAGGTCGGAGCCGTGCATGCCATAGTCGCCACGTTGATTGTACGTGGGTTGGGTGGCTCCTTGGCTTGCCTCGATGGGATGAGATGCCCCGATGTTTGGACACGCAATCCAAGGCTTGTAGCGCTCATAGCCCGAGAGGCG
>JALRCK010000558.1 GCA_023262305.1 Deltaproteobacteria bacterium | reverse complement strand
AATGATCGGCGAATCGTTTTTTCAGGTGAGGTGCACGAGTCTCCCGAGGACTCACTCAGACATCTTGGGTATGAAATTGAACGGTCACCCGGTATTATATATCACTATGGTCATCTTCTATCAGGTAAACGAGCGAGCGAAAAAGCTGCTCTCTACTTAAACCTCGCGCAGCAAAAGGCAAGCGTATCTCCACACGATTGGAGATCGTGGTATCACCTCGGCGTAGAGCTACAGAATCACAAACGACACCTAGAGGCGATGCAGGCGTTCAGCCGGGGGATCAAACTCTGCCGAGACTTTGCTCCCCTCTGGCGGCAGATCGGAGTGTCTCTCAGCGAGGAGGGTGATTACTCCAACGCTCTTGAGGCATTCACTGAGTCGCTGGCTAAGGATCATGTTTGTCCTCTGACATGGAATGCTCTTGGCGTCACGTTCATGCGAGTCAACAGCTTAGATGCAGCGCAATTGTGTTTTGAGACCATACTTGCAGGCGACAGCAAAAACCCCCTCGCTCAGATGAACCTAGAGATCATCCGACAAATCCGCGAGCTCCAGCCCGAGTAAGATACCCGCGCATCACTGACCCGATGCGCCACTCCCTAATCATTCCAAGGGGCAGGAAGCACTGTGTATTTTTACTAAGATTCCCCGATGCAACATCCCTACGAGATCTCCGCATACCCATGATACGGGCTCAACATGGGGGAACATATGAGCATCAAAATAGCTTCACAGTTGCAGGCTTCACAGTTACCGGACGCAACCGCAAAACCAGCTCTCGAAGAAAGCCTCGCTCAACAAACGTTTTCTGAGCGTACAAAAGAACCACCGAGCTCGCCTGTAGAGCCAACAGTGACTCGTAAAAAACATGCACAACCTCTCGATCATCGGACTACTAAGGCGATCCTTAAGATCCTGAACGAGGAGCGAAGCACATCACGCTCCTAGCTTTGGAGGAACGCGGTCCCCCACCCTGAAGCAAGCGCTTTCTCACCTAAGGCACCTTTTACGCCCCCTCATCTCCATGGTACCTTCTCCCCGATCGAAAGTTCTCGGGGGTTGTCATGCGGTATTTTTTCTTGGCCGGAATATTCTTGAGTCTGATTGTCTTCACCTCTGTGTCATCAGCCGCCCCATCACCCTGCACACCTGTGAACACTGACATTCCCGTTCGTTCGACACTCGCTTCAGCAGGCTTCTTCGCTAACCTTCGCCGAGCAGACAACTCAATCAGCTTCTTGATGGATCGCCTCATCTCAGAGTCTGAAGTGAGAGCACGAGAGGTGGCTTCGTCAGAGGGCAGCTGCTCACGATCGTGCCCAAACGCCCTCACGGCGGTAGTATTCACCTCGACTCCGAACCAAACCCTCCCTGACCACGAGGACGCTGCGATGTGCTCACGCCTCTTTCAATCAACTCAACAGACTCCCATCGAATACCGAAATCGCACCTTCGACTCACAGGAAGATGCGGAAGAATGGTACAACGACCTGACACAAGGTGATGGATCCGATGGGGAGGATCTCTACGCTCGATGCCCGGGCGCATGCAGCCCTGCGTATTCCTCAGTCACCTACCAGATCAACGGGACGTTTCATGTTTCGACCTCCGTGGTGTGTGGCCATGCGCGAGACAAAGATGACAACCAGTATCGCCTGACTGCCTCTGTGCGATGGATCTGCCCAGCCTGAGCCGCCAAGATACACGGCGAAGATTCTTTGCTTGAAGCCTTACAGCTTAACTAGTCGCCTCATCGCGGCCTGAATCCCTCCCCATGAGAGAGGATTCAAGGGCTCAATAGCAACGCGAATTTGCCAGTCATTGAGAGGCCCTCCGGTCTCTCGCGAAAACTTGTTGAGCGCCACAGCGTCCACTCCGTGATCAATTCCCATCGCTGAACCAGCTA
>JALRCK010000557.1 GCA_023262305.1 Deltaproteobacteria bacterium | reverse complement strand
ATCCGGAGTACTCACACGCTTTATCAAAATCAACAATAAATACGCGTCCCGTACTGTCTAACAAGACGTTGCCCGGATGGAGATCTACATGGAAGATCTTATTCTCAATCAGCTTCAACACCTGCTGTCCAAGCTTCGCCATACCATCATGCAGAAGATCTTCCTCGTCCCCGCTATCCGATTTGCAGATCTGAGCCAGATTTCTTGAGTCGACGATCTCCTCCATAAGGAGCCAAGACTGGTAAAAGAAGGACCCTTTGTTCACAAAGACCAGTGGTCGCGGTGCGTTGACACCAATCGAGCGCACACGCTCAAGCATAGAGAACTCAAGGAGCGATCTGGTCGGACCGACGCACAGAAACCGCCCCCCCGTGAGGTGGCGAAGGAGTCCACCGTGAGCGTATTGCTTGACAAACACTCGACCCAAACCATCAACGTCCTGTATGCCGGAGTGCCCACGTCCAGCCAAAACACCCTGCGCCACGCGGTCAGGAAACGCACGCATGAGCTGCACGATCGTGGTGGCGATCTGGTCAGTAAGACACTCCCGCCCACCGACGAGGTAAGGTCCCCGCACCAACTGATTGAGGGGGGACAAGGATTGAGGTGATTGCGTAACGGCTTCCATTAAAATCTCGATGAGAGGGGGGTGTCGGCGGTCTTTATACCCCCATGTTCTCCCAGAAAACTGTCTACGGCGCAAACTACATCTGTGCTTGAGACCCCGGTCATGCACAGACGCGTGCCGGTTGGGCACCTCTTCGAGCCGTGTCGGTGACACGGCTTGCAAAAGAGGTCCGTTTTTTCAAGCACAACGGAGCGCGCCCGCCACGGACCAAATCCGAATCGTGGAGAGGTCGCGCAAAATATAACAACCACGGGCGTCTTAGTCGCTGACGAGATATGCAACGCCAAACTGTCATTGCACACAACGCACCGAGCCCCTGCGATGAGGGCGACGAGCTCCTCTACCGAGGTCTGCCCACACATATTCTCCACGGCGAGGTCGCGAGCAACAACCTGGCACCTATGCTCATCGTTCGGAGCTCCCACAAGAACCACTCGAACTCCTTTCGAGAGATAGTGAGACGCGACAGTGCGAAATCCTTGCACATCCCACTGCTTTGTAGCCCACGCGCTGCCCGGAGCGAGAACGATATAGGGGTCCTGCTCAAGAATGGAAGTGACGCGCTCCGAAAGGCTCTCGCGACTCACGTCCGGCACACGCAGATCAGCCCACGGCGCACTCTCGTGAGGAGAATCACCGAGGCGCTCAAGCAACCGCGACGACACCTGATCGAGCTCGCTCGCCACCAGAGAGAGGTTTCGAATGACCTCATGACGAGCCGATTCCTTTTTGACCACACGGGTTGAGAGGAAGCTCAGGAAGGCATCCGAGTAGGATACTCGCTCCGGAATTCGAGCGAGCCACAACAGCAAAGATGTCCTTGGGGATTTGTGGAACGAGTACGCAACATCGAAATTGTGCCCTTTGAGCTCGTTTGCGAAGGTACGCAACCCTCGCCACCCTCTATGCGCACGCCTGCGATCGTATACGATCACCTCGTGAACGAGGGGATCTCTCCGAACGAACTCAGCGGTGGTCGGGGTGCACACCACGCTGATCGAGAGATCGGGGCGACATCGGCTAAGAGCAGCGATCACTGGAGTGGTCAGGAGGATATCCCCGAGAAAACCTTTGGGTATAAGAACGATTTTCTTCAAATGGCGGCCCCCTCTAGGCTGCTTCCTGATCGAGAACCGGAAGGCGCGGAGCTTTGCGGGAGGCTGTTGCCAACTGACCGCACGCTGCCGCAATATCTTGCCCCTTGGACCACCTGATGAATGCCTGCAACCCTTGGGTGTTCATGTAGCGCTGCCAGTGGTGCACCCATTCACGCGGTGGCGTGTTGA
>JALRCK010000556.1 GCA_023262305.1 Deltaproteobacteria bacterium | reverse complement strand
CAGTTTTCGAGGTATGCAGGGCGGGTCTCTGTGGTGAGCTTCTCAGGACTGCTCGTTGAGTTCGTTGCAAGCACCAACAGTCGGGTCATTATTCGAGGTCTTCGAGCTATCTCAGACTACGACTATGAGGCTCAGATGGCTTTGGTGAACCGTAGGCTAGCTCCAAAAATAGAGACCTTTTTCCTGACCGCACGCGAGGAGCACTCCTACGTAAGCTCAACGGTGGTGAAGCAGGTGGCGATGTTGGGTGGGGACGTATCAGACATGGTACCGGCAGTTATCGCTCGAGCATTGGAGCGGAAGTATCGTGAGAGTCGGCGGTAGTCCTGTAAAACCGTTTGATAACAGCTACTTGCATGGAATTTACCCGCTGTAATCCTCTACCTTGAGTTGGATCCGTGCCCCGTTTATAGTACCGGGGCGCGGGACTCAAGGTTCTAACTCCTTAGAGTTCATGGAAAGTAGCCCCCGCATGCGCAGTCACTTCCGACTGCGTTTATCTTGGTTACTACGTTGCTTAGACTCTCCAGGGGACTCCGGATCGGTTTTGCCTCTGTATGCTCGACGGGTCAGCTTCAGCGTTTTTAGAAAAAGGACAATTGTATGACAAAGCAAAGAACCCTCTCCATCATCAAGCCTGATGCGACTACTCGGAATCTCGTTGGAAAGATCCTCTCGCACTTCGAGGACTCCGGACTGACGATCGTCGCTGCCAAGATGGTGACCCTCACGCCCGAACAGGCTGGTGGTTTTTACGCTGTGCACAAGGAGCGTCCCTTCTTTGGTGAGTTAGTTGATTACATGTGTTCTGGTCGCGTGTTGGTGTCCGTTCTTGAGGGTGAGGATGCTGTGAATCTGAACCGAAAGTTAATGGGCGCTACAGACCCAAAGAAGGCTGACCCAGGAACTATCCGCAACCTCTATGCTGAGAGCATTGCAGCTAACGCTGTGCATGGTTCTGACAGCGCTGAGAATGCAGCAACTGAGATCAAGTTCTTCTTCCCAGAGCTCAAGTAGTCGATCATTAGATCGCGAGAGGTGTTTGTGACGATCGATTCCAGCAAGGATTTCTTTAATTACAGCTACTCCGAGCTGGTCGATCTTCTCGCACAGGAATTCGGTGCTACGCGTTTTCGAGCCACACAGTTATTTGAGTGGGTCTATCGCCGCGGTGTCACTGACCTTGACCTCATGACAAACATCGGCAGAGCGCTTCGTGAGAAGCTCGCCGAGAGGTTTGAGTTTCCGGTCGCTCGCATTCACGATCGCCAAATCAGCTCAGATGGAACGAGAAAGTACCTCTTCGAAGTTGAAGGGGGCGATCTCGTTGAGTCGGTGATGATTAAGCAGCCCAACCGGATGACGTTGTGCCTCAGCTCTCAGGTTGGATGTGCGATGGCGTGTCGGTTCTGTCGGACAGGCACGATGGGGCTCAAGAGGAGCCTTTCAACCTCAGAGATTATCCGCCAGGTTCGGGGAGTCATCGAGGACGCCAAGAACTTCGGGGACTCTTTCTCTAATATAGTCTTCATGGGAATGGGCGAGCCGCTGCACAACTTCGACGGCGTAACTCGCGCCGTGAAGCTGTTAACGGATCCGGTAGGGTTCGGGATGTCGCCGCGAAAGGTCACGGTGTCAACGGTCGGGCTGGTTCCAGCGATTCGCAAGCTCGCTGCAAGCGACGTGTCGGTCAGCTTGGCTGTGTCGCTGAACGCGACCACTGATGAGATTCGCTCTCAAGTTATGCCGATCAATGATCGCTTCCCGATCAGCGAACTCCTTGATGCTGTGAAGGCCTTTCCCGATGGACCTCGAAAGAAGGTTACCATTGAGTACGTGATGCTCGGCGGTCTCAACGACACCGAGGATGACATGCGTCGTTTGGCAAAGATGATGCGCGGTCTTCCGGTCAAGATTAACCTCATTCCGTA
>JALRCK010000555.1 GCA_023262305.1 Deltaproteobacteria bacterium | reverse complement strand
TACTCATCTTCTCTACTCGCAGAGAAATGCCAACGCGGAGCGCTTACTCAGGGCCCTAGGACGAAGCCTCGCCTCTCGCCAGAGATGTATCCATCAAAGCGTCTTTGAGCCGGGTGCCATTCCATTTAATGTCCACCTTCTAAAGGCCGTCAACGAGATGAACCTTGTCCGACACATGGAAGGCACCTTTGAGATCGCCCCCTCTCTGGCTCCAGAAGGGAGCCCCTTCTTGCCCAGAACATTGCCCGATCAGCGCATCGCGTGGATAGCTCACGACGCAAGCGGTCCCTCCTCTCATCATGTAAAATTGGAGGGACACTCGATAGTAGGTGAGCCGTACGCGATCGACCTTCGATTTTCTCCCTCGACATTCTCTAGCGTGCGCCTCGCGTTTCATAAACTCCTTCGGGATGAGACAAGTTGGCCCTCCTTTCACCAAATCGCTGACATCCTCTCCCACGATCATCACAGCGGAGTTTCACTCGACTACCCAAATGAGATTTCAAGCTATCCTGTGATTGTCAACGACCTCATCGCATCCCTCGAAGATAAAGGTTCCATCTGTTGCCTCCGAGGTGCCGTTCCACAGGAGGCCTACAGCGCCACGGCGTTCCTGCCCTACTATATCGATGAACTTGTGCGGGGACGCACCCCTCTGTTTATGCGCATAGAGGGCGAACACCCAGCGAGCACATGGTCCATCCAAGCATTCTTTAACGAGGAGCTTCAGGGAAGTCTCTTCATGCGCAACGACCTCTGCGGAAGGATTATTTTGTCTACTCTAGATTGCCCACTCGACACAGTGGCGCGCAAAGCTGAGCTTGAGCGAGTGCTTCAAGATTTACCCCACATGGGTCCATCAATTTTTAACGGAGATCCTCTGAGCTCATGTTTCGGTGAGCAGAGGGCAAACCTGCCAAGGGGCTCACATCCGGACCGTCTATCGTACGAGTCGGCGAACCATGCAGCTACCGTATGCCTTAATGCGATACAGCGCGCGGGATACACCCGGAAAGCCTCTGACCCATCCTGGATAGTCCAGCATCCGCAGGACGGACGATGGAGCGTAACACTTCCCGCCCTCTTCTCAGTGGGCCGTGCTCTCCCGTATGTCATCAACATGCAGGTCGGGATCGATGGAGTCTCGGAAGTCGCCTTCAGCAGGGGGCAGCGAGGACCATTCGGGTTGCTGTTTGGACGTCGAGTCTTCTCTGGCACGTCTGGCCCAAGCTTCTCCGACGAGGAGCTTGAGCGTATTATCTGTCTGATATGCAGCGAGACGAGCCGACAAAGTCCGATGCAGGAGTTCCAGGACCTCAACAACATCCGACGCGGCATGACCGTGCTTCCGATAGCCCCTCTCCGTGAGCTTGATCCCGAGGCGCTCCAGAGAGACACGCTCACGCGGCTATGGAGAGTCCTCAGATCCTTGAATCCCTTTCCCCAGAAGTTTCAACCTGATGTGGGCTACTAGTTTCTCGTAGACCAGGGAGAGGCTCGTCAGTGTAGCGACAGCACCCGTACAACCTTATAGCTCCAAACAAAAATACCCTTGTAAGTCACACCAGAGCGCTCTTAAGCCATAACAGGGCAACAGGTTTTTTTCTAAGGTTTGCATGCTTGCATCAGTCGGGTCCTCACTTAAGCACCCCTTTATTCTCTCACTCGTCGCACTCTTGGCGATGACCTCGTCAGCCACCGCCGCAAACGCTGCTCGCGTCACTTTGGCCTGGGACGCTCCCGCAAGCCAAACCACAGTGCTCTCATACCGTGTCTACTCCTATGAGAAAAAGACGGGCGCGACATCAGCTCGAAAGATGTCAGACGTTACTGGGAATTCTTTGACTGCGGATAACCTTTCTACCACCACCTCGTACTGCTTTTTCGTCAAAGCAGTTTTTCAAGGGAACGTGGAGGGAGAGGCTTCGAATACCGTCT
>JALRCK010000554.1 GCA_023262305.1 Deltaproteobacteria bacterium | reverse complement strand
TTGACTGGAGCCGGAAGTGTAAAGGGGGCAGTAGAGGCGATGCAGATCGGCGCCAGAAACTATTTGAGCAAGCCATTTGATATAAGTGAGATGCTAGCGGCTCTTGAGAGCATCTTCGCGGACCAGCATGGAGTACCACACGCTTCTGTTATCTCTACGCGGGTTGTAACGGTCGATGCTGATTTTGGTCCGATGGTTGGAAAGTCTGCTGCTATGATGAATCTCTTTGCCCAGATCGAGACGGTCGCCTCGCGTGATAGTACGGTTCTGATTACTGGCGAGTCAGGCACTGGAAAGGAGCTCGTTGCTCGCCAGGTTCATAACCGGAGCGCGCGAAAGAACGGTCCGTTTATCGCCCTCAATTGCGCGTCTATCCCTGAGTCGCTGATCGAGTCTGAGCTGTTCGGTCATGAGAGAGGGGCGTTCACGCACGCGGTCGAGCGGCGGCTGGGGCAATTCGAGCTGGCTGATGGGGGCACCCTCTTTCTGGACGAGATCGGCGAGCTTAGTCCGGCGGTGCAGGTCAAGCTCTTGCGATTTCTCCAAGAGCAAGAGTTCTACCGAGTAGGTCGTTCTAAGCCGATTCGCGTGAACGTGCGAATTGTAACTGCGACTAACAAGGACCTCGAGGAATTAGTGCGACTCGGTACGTTTCGGCAGGATCTGTTTTACCGCATAAATGTGATTAACCTTCCTCTGGCGCCTCTACGTGATCGGCATGAGGATGTTGAGCCCCTGATTGAGAATTTCATAGCGCGACTATCGCGACAGTATGGTGGTCGAGAGTTGATGTTTTCCCCCGAGGCAAAGGAGCTTCTTGTCTCGTATGATTGGCCTGGAAATGTGCGTGAGCTTGGTAATGTTGTTGAGAGCATCCTGGCACTCTGTCCTGGTGAGACCGTTCGCGATCTCGATCTTCCCAGGAAAATTCGTGAGCGTGCATCGAACGATTCTGCGGTCTCTCAAAATTTCTCGACTGGTCTTGCATTCCAGGAGGCTGAACGGATGTTCGAGACCGAGATGATCGTCAAAGCGCTCAAGCGCGCTAATTTTGTTCAGGTCCGGGCCGCCGAAATGCTCGGTATCAGCCGGCGAATCCTGAAGTACAAAATGGACAAGCTTAAGATAAACGAGCGTGGAGAAGTTCTCTCAGGGACGAATTCCCGAGATAGCTAGCAGCAATCTGGACCGTGTCAGGTCACTTAAAGAGATCGTCCAGGGCCGATTGTGCTGAACTCTTGGTGCTTGATGTATCAGCTGACTCGCTTTTTGGGGTGAAAAATTCGCACTTGTTGGCCCTCTCTTTATCCCGTACCCATTCTGCCGATGATTCTCGGCACTCTCTGTAGGCACCCGGATCGTGAAAGGAGCAGGTCATGCACGTATGCAGGTCCGCTGAGCAGTGAGGGCAGGTGGCTCTGAATGCTACTACCGACCTACCGCTAACGGTTTCAACGGGCGAGGGCTTTTTGCAATGTGAGCAGGTTATATCCATAACAAGAGTTCAGTTTTTCCCATGCGCAACAGAGAGGAGCAACTGATCGGATGTGGTACGATGTTTTAAAATGAAGCGTGTTTTTTCACAAGGTCTACGCTAAGGTTCATGGATGCAAGGCATCTTAACTGAGATTATTCAACTTTGCCTCGCCTTTCTGTGTAGTCTACGATGGCGAAGTCATGACAGATATTCCTATGAGCTCCCAGGTCCCCGAGACATCCACGACCAGCGTAACGCAACTGCGGGAGCGACTGGCGTACCTCCTGGTGCAGGTAAAGTGGTTGAGTCGAGTTGTCCTCTCATCCTGCGATCGGTTTTATTGGGACAACGGATTCTCGCGAGCTGCATCTCTTGCGTACTCCAGTCTTCTCTCTCTCGTTCCCTTAACGGCGTTGTGCTTTGGCGTTTTGGCAGTCTTTCTTGGAAGCACGGATGAGGTTCAGAC
>JALRCK010000553.1 GCA_023262305.1 Deltaproteobacteria bacterium | reverse complement strand
ACTACATCAGCACCCTCAGAGGGGAACCCCATGCGATTGATGAGGGCCTCCTCATCAGCGATTCTGAAGATGCGAGGTTTAGGATTTCCCGGCTGTGGCTGCCCCGTAACGGTCCCCAACTCAAGGTGACCGAATCCTAATCCTGCACACAGACCAACTAGTTCAACGTTCTTATCAAGACCGGCAGCTAGTCCGATCGGATTGGGAAAGGATATCCCTGCGACGTTCACCCGCAGTCGGGGATCCGCTACACCAAAGACGGCGCGTAGCGCACCAGAAACAAGCGCAAGGTTGGCCAGCCGCCCTCCCATCCGCATAGCATCGTGAGCGTTCTCCGGGTCCATTGAGAGGAAGATAGGTTTGAGGAGCCGTTTATACATAGCGCTAACTATCCACTAGAGGGTTGGGTTTTGGCTCCGCTGCATCGAGCCGCATGGTGAGTGCATCCTCGCCGTTATCGGAGTAATAGTTTCTTCGAATTCCAACAACCTCAAAACCGCTCTCCTCGTACAACTTCCGAGCGCGCAGGTTCGTTACCCGCACATCCAGGGTAACGACCGTAATCCCCTCAAGCCGCGAGGAACGGAGGAATTCCCGCAAGAGGAACCGCCCCCCTCCCATACCTCGCCACTTCGGAGCTAGTCCGAAAGAGACTATGTGAGCCTCGTTGCACACTACATGAGCGATGAGGTAGCCCACCAGATCGTTGCCACTGAAGAGCCCCCGCACCACACTCGAGCGACTTGAGAGCTCCCGTTCAAAGAGCTGAGCAGACCATGATTTGGGGTTCCAATGTGAATCGATCTCTACGAGACGACCGAGCCAGAAATGAGAAACCGACGCGACATGGAACCCCATGTCAGCGCCGGTTTCAACATCAGCATCACCCGGTAATTTGTGAGCCGGGGTTGCCATACCGAAGAGCTTACAGAGCAGCCTTGGCCTTCTCGGCCACCACAGCAAATGAAGCTGGGTCCGAGAACGCGATCTCAGCCAAAACCTTACGGTCGAGCTCAATCTGAGCCTTAGCGAGACCACGAATGAACTTGCTGTACGAGAGACCGTTCAATCGAGCGGCTGCGTTGATTCGAACGATCCAGAGACCACGGAAATCTCGCTTCTTAGCGCGACGATCGCGGTATGAGAACTGAAGCGCCTTCTCAACAGCTCGCTTGGCAAGCTTGAAACATCCGTTACGACGACCGCGGTATCCCTCGGCCAATTTAAGACGACGCTTGTGTCGAGCACGTCCTGCTGTTCCTCGTTTAACTCTCATAGCTACCTCTTACTGAAATCTTCACTTACGCGTACGGCAACATCCTCTTGATGTTGCGAGCATCGGTCTTGTCGACCAACGTGTTCTGAACCAAATTTCTCTTGCGCTTGGCGCTCTTCTTGCCGGTGTTGTGGCTGTGGAAAGCCTTAGCTCTCTTCACCTTGCCGTTCTTGTTCACGGAGAACTTCTTACTGGCAGTTCTGTTTGTTTTTATCTTTGGCATAAAGACCTTAACTACTCTCTTTGCGGGGGCTTTTTACGAGAAAGTGCCCTCTACCCGTGCAAAAACACAGGGCCCCTGTAAGTACACTTTCCCCGCTTTGTTATCAAGAGGGGTACACCCAAAAGCTATAGTCAGAAAGCTCCGAGTAATGGCTGAACTTAAGAACCGCCGGCCCCGTAAGCCTTCACACACGGACAGAGCGGTTCCTAAACCGACACCAATCCATGAAAATCATGGAACAACTGGGAGTTAGGACAGCTTTGGTAGGCGCACACAGATTCGAACTGTGGACCTCTTGCCTGTCAAGCAAGCGCTCTAACCAACTGAGCTATGCGCCTTCAAGTACTTAATGTGGCCGGCAGTATAGTCCAGTATCAGACAAGGTTCAAGGAGCTGTGGGCGCCTTAAAAACGCTAAATGTCTTTAATAGGTCAAAAGCTCGCTGG
>JALRCK010000552.1 GCA_023262305.1 Deltaproteobacteria bacterium | reverse complement strand
TCTTGACCTATCCGCTGAACGCCTTAGTTACGCGAAATAATGTCGAGCCAGAGAAGGTTGAAGATGTTCTTGTTGGGTGCGTCACGCAAACCCTTGAACAAGGCTGGTGTGTGGGGCGGGCGAGTGTGCTCGCCGCTGGCTGGCCTATCTCGGTGCCAGCGACCACCATCAACCGTCTGTGCGGCTCCGGACAACAGGCGGTCAACTTCGCGGCGGGGAGTATCCAAGGAGGCCAGTACAACCTCGTTGTCGCTGGAGGTCTTGAGCACATGACTCGCGTGCCGATGTTCTCCGATTCAGGGGGAGAGGAGAGCCCGCTGCTGAAGCACTATCATCCTGACCTTGTACCTCAGGGCTTGGCTGCAGAGATACTTTCGGAGCAGTTCGGCATCACCCGGGAGCAATCAGATGAGTTTGCGTACCTCTCTCAAATTCATGCCAAAAAGGCGCTGGTGGAAGGACGCTTCAAAAAGAGCATCGTGCCTGTGCCCTACACGGACGAAGCAGGATCTCAACGCTCGCTTGAAGTTGATGATAATCCTCGCACGGATACAACCATCGAGGGACTAAGCTCACTCAAAACGGTCTTCAAAGAGGGCGGAATTATTACTGCTGGCAACGCCTCTGCTATCGTTGATGGTGCAGCAGCGCTCCTGCTCGCTAGCGAAGAGGCTCTACAGCAACACAATCTGAAGCCTCGAGCGCGCATAGTTTCCCAAAGCGTGGTGGGTTCTGAGCCCCGCGTCATGTTGACGGGGCCGATTGAGGCGACACGCGTCGCCCTCAAACGAGCCGGTCTGATGCCACACCATATCGATGTGTGGGAGATCAACGAAGCCTTTGCACCCGTGCCCCTCCTCACCATGCGCGAGATTCGGATCGATGCAACAAAGGTGAATATTAACGGCGGCGGGATCGCCCTTGGCCACCCTCTTGGAGCAACCGGCGCGATGTTGATCGGAACTGCGCTAGACGAGCTTGAGCGGTCTGGAACTCGTTACGGCCTTGTGACTATGTGCATCGGGCTCGGCATGGGAATAGCTACCGTGATTGAACGGGTGTAAATAACCCTGCGTATTTAGGGGGTTACCACCTTCAGAATCAATTCATGGATCACCATTAGCATGCCGATTATACTGTTATATGAGGGATTTAAGAGCATACAAGCTCTGTGGTTTGGCTCGGAAGTTCGTGCCATTGCAACCCTAAGGGCAAACGAGGGGAAGGTTCGCCAGACATGTTGCGCGCGTTAGAGATCTTTATTTTGCAGTTTCTCGAGTGGTTCTACTCGCTGAGTCCCGCTGTGGGGCTCGGCACCCTCGGGGTTGCCGGCGTAGCTGGAATCGTCGCTCAACTGCTCATCACTGGAAACTCAACATTCGGCAAAACACTCGTGCCCGGATTCCTCGGCGTATTTTTCCTCGCTGCAGAAAGCGCGCACTTCGGACGTCCCGATTGGGTCATAGCGTGTATGCAACAGGCTCAGGAGTATCTTCAAACTCCTGGGGAACATCCTCTCAAACCAATCCCCGTCATCGAGCCTCTCGTGACGTTTCTCATCGCACCTCCGAATACCCGATCGGTTTTCGAGGAGAGCCTTTTTGTCATCATAGTCTCATATCTTCTCCTCGTCGCGCGCCACAGCTGGATAGGAATCGTTGTAGGAGATATCTCGCCTGGCTCCATGCTCAAAGAGAAGCACCGAAGGCCAAGTCGATCCAAATCAAATGAACTTGGATCAGGAGACCTCGCAACAACCCAACAGATAGCCAACTGGACGAAATCGACCGGAAAACCCGGAGAGACGTTCCTCTATGTAAACGAGTTGCGAGGCTCCGAAGGTACCGCCTTTGCCCAATCAAAATTGGTCTTCCCTATTGAAGAGCGCAATCGACACATCCTCGTCGTCGCCAAGACGGGTAGTGGAAAGACGACGAAGTTCATTCATCCCATCG
>JALRCK010000551.1 GCA_023262305.1 Deltaproteobacteria bacterium | reverse complement strand
GTTCTGAAGGTGTTGTCTGAGGAGCTATCGTCTATGACGAGGACCTCGGCAGAGAGTTCTCCTCGCTGAAAAATCGTCGGCGGAATACGTTTGAGAACTCCCCCGATACTGTTTTCGGCGTTGTACGCGACGATCAAGATAAGAAGACGCTTCGGTGGCATGGTCTGAGAATCCAGTTTTCAGTGAGTTGATATTGGGGGATTGATTCGTCTTGTGCAAGGGGGAGATCTGCAGGGGGTTAGCTGATGCGGTTGGTGATGGCGGGCAAGATGATTGGAGAAAAAATGCAGCGACTCAATCCTCTTGAGATACGTTCGCTGCGTACCTACGGTGGAGCGCCTTAGGAATTTCCACAACTCAGAAGTTAGAGGCCGTATCCCCGCCGTCTTCAAAAAGCTGCCCAATCCCAACTGGGCACGGTCCATTGAGGGAACGGGGGAATAGCTCCGGGACCGGTTACCCCTTTCTACTGAAAAAAGAGAACCGCCCTGGATCGATGGGGGAGTGGTGAGTCGATTGTTTATGTGTTTGCTCCCCAAGGAACGCCTCACGTTCCCGTTGAACGAGTTTCCTCTCGGCCTCGTTGCGTGCGGCGAAGGTCTCTTCTTGCTGAGCGTGGATCCGTTCGGCGTTCTCGTTGATCGCTCTCATGATTGTATCTCGAATTTCGCCGCGCCTGTCTAAAAGAAATGATGGCGGCTTAAGCTTCGAGAGCTCGAAGTCCACCGAGCCCATAAGATTTTGCTGCGCTTGATCAATGACCTCCTGCTTGGAAGCTCCAGCGCGCTCGTTTACCTGTATTTCCTGCCCCTTTCCCTCGATGGTTTGCCGGTGAAGATCTACCGTTCGTGTCTCAAGCTGAGACTCCACCTGTCGTGGTGTTTCTTGAGTGACATTCTGCGCTTGTTGCTCGAGCTGCTGCTCAACGCGTTGCTGGACCGCTTGCGGTTGTGTACTGAACATATAACCCCCCATGTAAAAGATGTCGCCCGGTGGGCGACAAAACCCCTTTGGCTGCCAGAGCAGCCACCCATGAATGATATGCGGGAAAAGCCTAGGTACGTGGCTTAGAAGATGGCTTTGAGCATCAGGCTTTTAAGGTAAGTGCGCAGAGGCAATCTTTCTTTTTTTTGGTGCGCAGGCACCGGGGATCCTCGTCGTTGTTGGGAATCTATGGTGTTCACAGGGCTCTCGTCTTCTCTCGTTCCAGCCCGATGTAAGGGGGTTACATGGCAGCCATGCAATTTCAAAGGCAGCACTAGCTGGGTAGTGCTCATGTTCCGCGTGAACTCATCCGATACGCGTGTAGGGTGTTGTAGCCTGGGAGTTTGCGCGTGGTATCGGCCTCGATCGGAGTTGTGTGTGTCGTCGTCCTCATGTTCGCTTGGACGTCCCTTGCTCGCGTCATCAGCGACGCCCTTCAACAGTTCATCCAGAGCCTCTCCCTTTTCGGGCGAAGAGTCGCCCGGATGTATACTCCTTTTCAATCAGAGCTTGCTGAGTCCCTCAAGGTAACGATTAACGCCGTACATTTTACCGATGTGGACGCGAGCGATGAGTGCCGTGGGCACGTGCGTGCGCAGGTCACTAACGGAGCCTCGTCCGCTCTTGAGCGCCTGTGTGTCAACGTACGGGTAGATAGCGAGGTGTGTGGCAGCTTCCATACTGCGCGGGAGTACTACGATGTGAGGCTCGCCGCAGGAGAGAGTGCGGTGATCGAGATGGATATCGGGCTCCTCTCACGGACGATGATGCATGACGGGTATGAGGTGCACGTTCAGATCGTTGGTGCGCACACGGTCTCGCACGAGATGCCCACGTATGTGCTCCCCGAGATATGTGGTCGAAAGGTGATGATCAATGAGGGGTTCGTAATCGCGACCGATGTACTGGTGGAGAGGGTGGAAATTGTCGTGCGGAAGGGCATCTTGCGCCCTGCGGGAGAAGTGGTTGTGACCT
>JALRCK010000550.1 GCA_023262305.1 Deltaproteobacteria bacterium | reverse complement strand
ATCTGAATAATATACATTCATCGGCCACTTTTTCGGACACACCTTGTTGCAAATGAATGTCGGCCCAGCCGCGCGCCTATCGCTCGGTGAGATGTGGTCAGAGATCTCAGACTTCCAGAGAAACTCACTTCCGGTCACAGTCTTAACTGTGGGGCATACCTCTGCGAGAGCTAGGATAGAGACGAGGGGATCCCCTTTGCGAGCCATCTTGTTTAGAGAACGTAGGCTCGGATTAGATGGTTCCGCCGACACGGAACCGCTTCCCACAAGGAGCAACAATGCCGCGAGACCCAAGAAGAAGAACGTTTTTTGTTTTGCAACCACAGTTAGCCCTATCGATGATATGTAGCGAGGGAGGCGGGAACGTACTGCTGCGGGCTGGGTAGCGCGCTTCCCCACATGCCTAACGCTAGCGTTGTCTCTTTTTTGCTGGTCGATGCAGGAAAACAGCACCTACTTCGCGTCACTCCTACCAATCTATCGGGGTTGATGCTCCACCGCAAGGAGATTTATCCCCTCGTCTTTGAGCCCCTCACGTGAGCCTCTTCAACCTGGAGTGAGGAGCTACTCTTCCAGGTCCCGGGAACAAGTTTCCCCTTCCGCTTCCTGATGAGCCCGTTAACGGAAATACTATGAAATACCATACTCTCGAGAATGTGTTGTTTTGAGCATTGCTCCGTACCCGGGCTACTTCTCTTATCGGCTCGCTTGGTTTTTATCTGGACCTGGGTGGTAGACCCGACACAGGAAAAAAGCACAGATGTCGTAGACCTCGCCGTAGCCTTGGCGTAGGCAGGCGCATTATGCCCCTCCGCACAAGGCTACGGGGGACAGGTCGGCTTCATCCAAGATGAGCACTCAATCAAAGACATCATGAAGTCCCAAGGTATCCCAGACTTCCAGGCTCCTCCTCCTATCCCAAAGCTCATCGATACCGAACAAGCTATCGATGAAATCCCCTCTTACGACTCCTTCTAGCCGTCTGCTGATGACTTCTAAAACCCGCTTCCTGTGTGACGGAAAGGCAAGAGTGCCTGTCTTACGCCTTTTTTGGTAACTTAGCTCGCCCCTCCACCCTCTCTTTGCTCCCTTGAAACCATCGCGGGGTGGCGCAAGCTGCGACCGACATCCCATTTCGACCCTCGCTTGACCCACTTCGGCACAATGAGGACCGGACAACCACCACAGTTCAACTACTTATAAAAAAGCGATCGATCGTCCTATCCTTCACCCTCGAACTGTCCAGCACCCTTCCGGGATCCACTATCCTGTTTGCGCCGACACTGAGTCTCGCCCTGTGGATCTTAAAGCGACGCCAGATCAACCTTATCCTCTCAAGTGCGATCCTTCCGGATGGAGCTCTTGGGACGCTGCATCAGTTTATCGAACTCATGTCTCCCCCTCCCGAGCTCGTGGTGATCAGCGATCTCCATTCAACCCGCGCGGAGCTTGGATCTCACCCGGGTTACCGATGCGTAGAGCTCCGTCGAGTGTCGACCCGCCAGGGGGATGCGCGACAGGTCATTCAGAGCCAGATCTCAAAGCTTGGTGCGAACATCCGTAACGACCTCAACAACCCACTGCAAGAGATCGTGGCGATGGCCTTCGTGGCCCACTCCAGTCAGGGGCTCTCCCCGATGGCGGAGGAGGCCCTCTCAGCGATTCAGCGCGCGGCCGGTAACATGGCCGATGTTGTGAATATGCTTGAGGACAAGATCCGAGTCGTCGTATCGAAGTCATCCGCAGCGTAGCCCGCGTAACGCCATTTCATCATTTGCAAACGTGGGTTTCATAGTTATGGTGATCACGTCATGCACTCCTCTATGAACCATAGATCACCCCAAGCTATCAGCTCATGGCTACCTCACGCGTTTACCTTTCTCCTTATCTGCGTTGCAATCGTGATCGTGCCGCTTCGTGTCGAGTCGTTTGGAACGAGCGACTTCATTCAGTACTGGTCTGCATGGAAGC
>JALRCK010000054.1 GCA_023262305.1 Deltaproteobacteria bacterium | reverse complement strand
GGTATGTTGGACCGGATCGAAGCGGCACTATCGTATATTACACACGCTGATAGCATCACCAATGGGGCGATCTTTGTTATCGCGCTCGCGGGAATCGGCGCGCTGTGGGGGCTTCACTCTAAACGCTCTCGCTCAGTACAGAGCCTCTCCCTCAACCTCTCCCTTCTCTTTGGCGCTCTCTGCCCTATCACCCACGGATCCCTACGATGGATATCATTCGGATTGTGCCTGGGCTGCGCTCTCCTCCACTGGTCGTTCCACCGCAAGGCTCCGGCTCCTCCCCCTCTCTCGCGAACAGCCACATGCTTATTTGTAGTGGTGGGGCTCTCTGCAGTCACGTGCCTTCTCCTCTACAAACTTGCCCCCAACGCCAGAATACCTCTCGTGTGGGAAAGTACTGTGATCTTGAGCTTGCTCCCTGAGATTGAGAACCTAAAGTTTCCAGACGCATTATATCAAAGACTGTTGTGGAGCGAGGGACTACTCAGCGAGGGGGATTACACGCTCCTGTATGGTCTCCCAACAGCGCTCCTGCTGAGCGTTTCCAGTTCACTCTTTTCTCTGCGAATACTCTCAGTGCTCTTTTTCCTCGCAGCCACCATTCTCATGGGAGCATTCTGCAAACGGTTCGGTCACATCACCGTGGGGGTAGCCGCGGCTATCGTGTTTGGACTCAACGAGCTCGGTCTTGTCTTCGGTCGTTACGGGGGCTCCATAGCAGCCACTCTTTTTTCAGTCGTTGTTGCATTAATGTGCTGTGCGTACACCGTTGCTCGTCCTACCGTGCCAAGAGTGGTCATCGCTGTCCTAGCGATGTACATCGCGACCCTTGGATATGCGCCCGCACGACTCATCGTTGTGGTGCTTATAGCGATGACGTTGCTGGGGTTGTATAGAAACAAGAGTATCTCACGCTCCCGGCGCCTTCTTTTGAGCGCGTGTCTCTGTCTCGGAGTGGTATCTGTATACCTAGCTCAGCACCACTTCAGCCGCACACCTTTATTTATGTCCGTGCGCCAAGAGCAGTTCTTTAAACTTTTTAACTCGGGGATGTGGCCAGACCCGATGCTGCCGAAATGGCGCGCTTTCAAGGAAGAGAGGAGAGAGCCTCTCCTCACCGACTACATGGATTATGCAGGCGACCTGGTGTGGAATACCACCTTGCCACTACTCCGAGACCTGGCACTCCCTTTTGACCAGGTCACGTATTCCAGGAGAACCTTTTCGGCTGACCCTCTCTTTCTTGAGCTGTATGCTCCCTACCTGTTCCCGTTTCTGGCGATCGGAGTCCTCATGACCCCATCTTATATTCATCGATGGGGCGCTCATACGCTCGTCGTGTGGTGCGCAGCAGCGCTTCTCCCTCTCCTTCTAACAAACCGCGTGGACTCCTACCGTTCGAGCATGGCGCTGGTACCCATTTCGATATGGATTGCGGTTGGAATTACTGAGGTGCTCGCTCAGTTCAGACGAACATATTTTCCATCGCCCCTGTTGGGGGCCTTTGCGTGCGGAGCACTCGTCATGATCGCTGGGTCTCGAATCGATACCCTCTCCGACCCTACTACGAGCCCTACACCGACCGATCGACTCATCGAATCCCTTGAGCCTCGGTTTATCGATGGCGCGCTCATCGCTGTCGAGGAGCAGGAGTTCCGAAGGTCGGCCCAGAGCCAACTCCTCATACTTGGTCGACGACAACGAGGACTCGCAGTTCCAGCGGAGATACTCTCTGCCGGGAAGTACCAAGCCCTCAAGTCTGAGGCTGAGGCGGATGCCGATCTTCGAGAGCGGACCCTACAGCAGATGATAGAAACTATTGAGAGCGGCGCCGCTGTTATCATAGGACCTCGCGGTCCTATGAACCCAGCTATCACAAAGCTCTCCTCGCAAGGTTACATGGTGTATCCAAGCCTTCACGTGGCGGGAGTAGTAGTTATTTTGAAGGGTCCTGCGTAACTCACGGCCTGTTAGAGGCGAACTGACTCCCTTTTGACGACCGCTGAGAAGAATTCTAGTATTGCTTCGTGCCCGGGTGTGAGCCATTAGGGATCGGGGCAAATTAAGTAATATCATGCACTTACTCCTATCACTCGCCGGACTCCTCACCCTCCTCGGGCTCTCAGGAGGCTCCTGGTACATATGGAGCGCTACCGCTCCAGCGATTATTCCATCAGGGAAATATGTCTTTGCGGTCGCGGTGACTCTTGGCGCCGTAGGGCTTGTTGGTCTTAGGAGACGTCCTACCCTGCACGATTTCGCTCACCCGGGAATATGGTCTTTAGGTCTCGTTGCAGTCTTCTTTTCTTCCTGGCTCTGCAGACCCTACAGCTTTTTCCAGGGTCCTGATTTTCGTCGAGAGCTCGCTGTGGCTACCATCGTTGCAGGCGCGCTCTTATTTGTATCGTGGAGACGGGTCGTCATTGCTCTGCCAATCGTGACTACCATCTGGAGCGTCTGGACCTTTCTTGAACAATCTGGCGGTTCCATCCTCTTTGTTGATGACCACGCCATGTTCATCTTCAGGCTGAACCTGCTCAAAGAAAATTTCCCCTCAATCCCATTTTGGTCACCACTGTGGAACGCAGGGATCGATGCTCGAGATTTTTTTGCGACTGGGGCTCTGAATGCTTTTGTACTCGCAAGTCCGCTGGTCTACCTCTTCCCGGTTGAGTCCGTGTACAACATCATCATTGCGGGAATTCTGTTTGTGCTCGTCCCGACCAGTAGCTACCTTGCCGCCCGTGTCTTGAACGCTGAGAGGGTTGTTGCCTCACTTGCGGCGGTGCTTGCGATGAGCTCAAGCCTCTTCTGGTACCGCTGGGGTCTGAAGTACGGCACCGTTGGTTTCATCGTGAGCACATCCTTGATGCCGCTCTGTGTTGCCCTCTATCTGAGATTCATCGCTGCGACATCATTGCATTGGCGGGATGTCGCTCTTTTCACCGTGACATCAACGTTGATGCTCCTGTGGTCCCCTTCTGGCATCGCACTCCTTCCGCTCGCCCTCTTTGCCATACCTCACCTCACCACCATCCTCTCTTCACGCCGGCACCTGATAACGATCCTGCTGATAGGGTCCATCAACCTCCCGTGGATGGCGATGATGTGGAAGGTCTCAAGTGTGGGCAAGTTTCTTGACTCAAACGCGTCGACCCACGTTACCCAAACCAACCAGACAGAGCACGCCTCCAATCCATATCGGCACCGAGCCGAAGGCATATCGTTCAAGAAGAGTCTGAAGAACTGGCAGGAAGCAGCTGGTTCAGCGAATCCCCTTGTCGTCATCCTGGCTGTTCCTGCTATTCTCTCACTGGCTCGTCCTTTCCGACGCCCGTATGGGACTGTCTGCACATGGCTCCTGCTCCTTGGAACGGTGGGCGTCTCTCTCAAGCCACAGCTGGAGCTCGATCGCATGCTCGTCATAGCGGGTGTGCTCGCATCCTTTCCGATTGCAAGCCTCATCACCCAGATCTTCCGTCAGAGCACTCAGAGTACGCGTCATCGCCTCACCGCTGTGATAGTCGGTGGCTTCCTGCTTGCGTCACCGTGCGCCATCCACAAGATGCTCACCAACCAGCTCTTCGACAAGTACTCATTCGCCGGACCAGAAGTTCAAAAACTCAGTGACTCGATCGGGACCCTGTCACACGGTGGTCGTGGACTCTTTACGGGCTGCGTTCTTCATCAATTGAGCGATGGGCACCTGGCGCCCCTGCCGTTGTGGTCGAAGACGCCTCTTATCGCCTCAAGTTACGCGCACAATATTTGGAAGTATCAGCAACCCATCCCAGAAAGCTTCCTGCAACAACGTGAGGAGGGAATTCCACGCTTTTTTGACCTCATGAATGTGACAGTGGTCATGGCACACGAGCCTGACTGGAGAACCTATTTTCTAGAACGCCCGCATCTCTATGCTGAGAGGGAGCGACACAAAGATTTTATCATCTTTGAGCGCACGGGATACAAACCAACCTACGTTCTTGAGGGGTCCGCACAGGATCTCTCCCAAGATTCGAATTCAGTGACGCTCACGCCTCTCTCAGAGCGGGTTGTTCTCAAGTTTAAGCACTTCCCATTTATCGAGAGCTCCCGGTGCACGGTTACCCCCTACAACGTCACCCCGGATCTCTCGTTAGTAGAGCTTTCGGGCTGTCCGATCGGCGAGCCGGTAACTCTTAAGAGCGTCACTCCGGCTCGACGTCTTGTGATGTAGGATCCGCTCCCTCCTCCCCCATAGTAGAGCCTCCCTTCGATCGCCCCCCCTGATGAGCAATCGTATTGAGGACGCCGTTAATAAACGATGGTCCCTCTGGGCTGGCAAAATCTTTTGCAATCTCGATCGCCTCGTTGATGCACACTTTCGGAGGCACATCAGAGCGATGGAGGAGTTCATACACTGCGACCCGAAGCACGTTTCGCTCTACGGGAGCCATGCGGGAGAGGCTCCAGTTGGTCGAGGCTAACGTGATTGCAGCATCGATAGCTTCACGGTGCGTGAGAACTCCATTCACCAGCTCATGGAAATAGGGATCGAGCGCTCCCGGTGTACTTGGCTCCCCGTCTTCGCACAATCCGTGCGCAACAAAATGAGATGAAAATAACTCGATCCTCTCAACTGAGAGATCACCGATGAGATCGCACAAATACAGCGCCTGCATCGCCGATTCACGACAGATTCTTCGTGAGTTCATGGCAACTCCTCACGCTGATGTACCAAATACATCTCCCCTCTGGCGGAGCCTCCAAGGACGAAGCTTATCGAACTAAAAACGCTGCTCTGATACATCAACTATTGCACCACTCCTCTGGAGTCCTTGCTACATCAGCTATGCTGTAGGAGAAGTAAAGAGACGCGTAGGTGCGCTGCTTCAATCCCTTTCAGCCAAAACATGTCCTTTTGTACCGCTCGATTCCCTCCGTGAAGTGGTAGAGGAATGTAGCTAACCCAACAAACTTTCACAAAACCGGGGAGAGATTCCTACAAACGCGGTTTCTACAACCCCCGCGGCATGGTGAACAATGATTCCGTCGTGTGCATCCCCCCCCCTGCTCATTCAGTGTAACGAATACCGTCAATCAACGCACATACATACCCATATATTCTTCTTTAGCCCCTGATGATGGCACGTTAGCCACTCTTCATGGTCGTCGCACGCCCAACCTCAGGATTCTCTCAAGCCCTACCCCCCATCAGCCGATCCAGCAGATGAAGGGAATCGCCCAGCTATGGGGGGGGGGGAGAGCTCAGTGCCTTATGGGCAAAAAGTGTGTGCACATCGTACGTAAGCAAAACGTACCGGAGGAACTCCGTGTCATAACGGAACCCCTCATCATGGACTACGCAAGGCGCATCGGGGCGGATGTAAACCTCATAGGGACGATGAGAGCATTCCCTGATTACCCCCCCACATACGAGAGGATGCAGATATTTGCCGCTGGTCGTGGCTATGATTGGAACATCTGTGTCGACACCGATATCCTTCTCGGTCCTGAGCTCGTAGATGCGACAACCGTAGTTCCGCGCGAAGCGGTGGGACTGATCATGAACTATTCAGCCTCTCAAAACTTTTCCGTTGACCACCGATTCTTTCGCAGAGACGGCAGAGATTTCGTGCCGGTAGAATCGTTCATCATTTCCTCCGATTGGACCCATGACCTCTGGGAGCCGCTTCGAGGTGGTACCATGGCGCATATGGCGATGGTCTTTTATGAGCATCAGATCGCCGAGTACGCCCTTGCTCTCAATATAGCGAAATGTGGGCTCAAGGTAGCTGGTGCGTTTCCCTCGGGTTCACAGATCGCCCGAGCAAGCGCTGACACCGAACGAGGGATCGACGTCGTCGCATCAGCACGAGCGATAGTCCGAGAGTGGGGAGGGGTATGAACTACTTCAGAAATCCTGACTTTACAGGCGCCCGCACCACGGTTGTAGGAGATATCAACGGCATCGGCGTGGACGAGCGCTGGGGCAGGGAAACAGAACTCTTCGCTGAGGCCATTCTTCGAAAAATACCACACGGCTCATGCACCGTTCTAGACTATGGGTGTGGAATCGGCAGGATGAGCAAGGCTATCTTGGCTCAGCGCGCAGACTGCCGAATAGTAGGGACCGATAATTCTGATATTCAGATCAAGCACGCGACATCGTATATCCAGGATCCTCGATTTACGGGCGTTCTTCCGCATCTCGTTGAGGGGCCCTTTCAGTTTGCATTCAGCTTATACGTCTTGCAGCATGTAAAAGCCGTACACCTCAGGCAAGCAATCCAGATTATTCACGCAAATCTTGCTCCAGGTTCGCTCTTCGTTAACTGCTGCAGTGAACATCGCATGGCAGTGAGAACTGATGCCAACAGATTCCTCGACGATGGCTTCCTTGGGGCTCATGTCGCTTCAGAGATAGAACTCCTCTTTGAGCCTCTAGGCGATCTCTTCACCCTCAACGATCTGCAACAGCATACCCTCCTTCGCAGGATCGTACTGGGCGAAACCGGGTATGAAGAACAGGGCAGCAGTGAGGTGCTCGGTGAGCCGCATCCCGCACGAGTATACCGGCGTAGAGATATCCCTACTCCGTATTGGCGGCTTCCCATGCCGTAAGCGGACACACGTCTTGACTCTTGGGGAGCCTCAACGTGACGGTGAAAAGCACCCTCTGGATAGTGTCTGGAATCAGGTGCTGAACTGCGCCGAGGATGTCGGCGAGACCTGCCCCTACAAAATATGACCGAGCTTCTCTCGCTTCGTCCGCAGATAAGCCTCGCTGTAAGGATCAGCCGCCACGACCATAGGTATTCTCTCAACCACCGCTATTCCGAACCGGGCTAACGCAGCGCTTTTGGCCGGGTTATTCGTAATTAAACGGATCGATAGAACTCCCATCGCAAGCAAGATGTGGGCACCCACCGCAAAATCACGCTCATCAGGATCAAATCCCAAGTGGACGTTCGCCTCTACAGTATCGAGCCCCTGATCCTGCAAAGCATAGGCGCGCACCTTATTCTCAAGCCCGATCCCCCGCCCCTCCTGGCGAAGGTAGAGAACTATTCCCGCCCCTTCCTCAGTAATTAACTTCATCGCACCATCAAGCTGACGACCGCAATCACATCTCCTACTGCCAAAGACATCTCCGGTAAGGCACTCAGAATGGAGGCGCACCAAAGGCGCATACGACGCCGGCATGTGCGAAATATCACCTCGCACCATCGCAATATGCTCCTTCTTTCCGGCATCATCAGCAAAGACGGTGGCGTGAAAAGAACCGTAATCGGTTTCAACGTCACTTTCACTCAACGGCCGGACGGCTATCTCATGAAGATCCCGGTACTCTCTAATCGCCTTGATGCTCGTAATTCGCAGATCATGCTTCTTAGCAAACTGTGTCAGCTGACTCCCACGCGCCATCGTTCCGTCAGGATTGAGTATCTCGCACAAGATCCCCGACGGGGAGAGTCCTGCTAGGCGAGCCAGATCAAAAGCTCCCTCCGTGTGTCCTGGACGCCCGAGAACCCCGGCGCTATTGGCGATGAGGGGAAAGACGTGCCCGGGGCTAACGAAATCGTGCGCCTGGGAACTAGGGTCGATAATCGCCCGCATCGTAGTTGCTCTTCCTTCCGCGGTGACACCAGCTGCACCAACATCCTTGTGATCAACGCTGATCGCGAATGGAGTTTGAAAAGGCGAGTTGTTGTTTAACACTTGAAGGGGCAGGCGGAGCCTGTCAGCCACATCCGCAGGGATACTTACGCAGATAAGCCCCCTCGCATCCCGCATCAAAAATGAGACTATCTCAGGGGTAACCTTCTCAGTGGCAAAGATGATGTCTCCCTCATTCTCGCGGTCGGTGCTGTCGACCACAATTACACCTTTGCCAGCCCGAATATCAGCAAGGATATCAACAAAACTATCGAGGACGAGATCCTCCCCTGCAGACGCTCTCTTGGCCATGAGAATACCTTCTTAGGAGTGCTCAACCTTCTTGAGGTGAGTAACTTTTCCAGCGCCCCCGAGGCTCTCTAGGGCATCAACGAACTGGCTGACATCCGAGAACTCTCGGTATACAGAAGCGAAGCGCACATATGCGATCTTGTCGATCTTACGAAGCTCGTCGATAACAGCCTCTCCAACTACCTGGCTGTCCACCTCTTTCACGCACATCTCTTGCAAACGCCGCTCGATCGCCTCCACAGCAGCATCGATCGTCTCGGTGCTTACCGGGCGCTTCTCACACGCTCGCCGCAATCCGTTTCGAATCTTCTCGCGGTCAAAAACCTCGCGGCGCCCATCCTTCTTGATGACAGCAGGCAACACCAGCTCAACCCGCTCGTATGTTGTGAAGCGGTATCCGCACTCCTGGCACTCGCGACGACGACGGATCGCTCCACCATCGCCGCGAGAGTCAGTCACTGAGCTCTTGTCTGAGTTGCACTTAGGGCAAAACATACTCTCCTACTTTGCTCTCCTAGCGAGTCAGACGGTGCCGATAGAGTGGGAACTTCTTACTCAACTCCCGCACATTATCCGCGACCGTCTTGAGCTTAGCCTCGCTCTGCGCATTCGCGAGCGCCTCGTAAATAAACTCCGCCACATGAGCCATCTCTGCCACTCCCATCCCTCGGGTGGTCAATGCAGGAGTTCCCAAACGGATTCCACTGCACACAGATGGAGGCTGTGGGTCAAACGGCACTGTGTTCTTGTTGACGGTAATGCCGACCTTGTCGAGCACCTCTTCACCTATCTTACCTGAAACTCCAACCGGACGGAGGTCGACCAACATCAGGTGACTATCTGTTCCACCAGATACGATCTTAAGCCCCCTCTTTGTGAGCCCTTCCGCGAGCGCTCGCGCATTCGCGACAACCTGAGCTGCGTAAGTCTTAAAGTCAGGAGTAAGTGCCTCCCTCGCCATGACAGCCTTAGCGGCGATCGTATGCATGTGTGGACCGCCTTGAAGCCCCGGGAAAACGGCTTTATTGATCGCCTTGCGATGAGCCTCTCGCCCCATCACCATACCCGACCGAGGACCGCGCAAGGTCTTGTGAGTTGTTGTGGTAACGATATCTGCGAATTGAACCGGGGAAACATACGAACCACCTGCTACGAGACCGGCGTAGTGCGCGATGTCAGCCATAAATATCGCACCAACCTCGTCTGCAGCCTCTCGGAAAGGCTTCCAGTCAATCTGCCGCGAGTATGCGCTGCCACCAGCGATAATCAATTTTGGCTTGTGCTCACGAGCGAGCGAACGAACCTGATCGTAATCGATCAGCCCGTCTGCTTCTTTCACGCCGTAGCCAACTACTTTGTAGTGCATTCCGGAGAAGTTCACCGGACTGCCGTGAGAAAGGTGCCCACCCTGATCAAGGCGCAACCCCATGAAGGTATCGCCTGGCTTCAAGAACGCCTCGAAGACAGCTTGATTTGCTTGCACACCTGAGTGCGGTTGTACGTTGGCGAAATCCGCGCCGAAAAGCTCACACACTCGAGCACTCGCCAAATTCTCCACCTCATCCACCACATGGCATCCACCGTAGTAGCGCTTACCGGGTTGACCCTCAGCGTATTTATTGGTGAGCGTTGAGCCCATCGCCTCAAGCACCGCCTCACTGACGAAGTTCTCGCTCGGGATCATCTCCAAGCCGTACTCCTGTCGTTCGGTCTCACGCTGAATGAGTGCGAAAACTTCCGGATCTGACTGCTTCAGAGATCTGCTGCGAGCCTCGTATGATGGCGTGGTGGTGGACATGAAAAAAACTCCAAATTTTTAGGACAAAAAAGGGCCCTCGGAGGGGCCCTTGAAGCGTACCAAATTTTTTACCGCAAAGGGTAGGATTTCGTACGCTCCGCTATTACGACTGCTTTCCTTGGATGTACTTCGTTACATCTTCAACAGTCTGAATCTTCTCTGCGTCCTCATCCGGAATCTCAAGGTCGTACTCTTCCTCAAGAGCCATGATGAGCTCAACGATGTCGAGAGAATCTGCGCCGAGATCCTCGATGAATGA
>JALRCK010000549.1 GCA_023262305.1 Deltaproteobacteria bacterium | reverse complement strand
GATAATAGAGAGATTGGAAACGCCGATCACCGCAGTAAGCCCCATCCAAAAAGATACGATGAGCTTTCGAATATTCGCATCGTAGGTCCAGCCGCCAAACGAGCAAATTCCCCTCCACGGAGCAAGCGTCACCTCCGTTACCCCCTCAACGATCACACAACACCTGAGCACCGGAACCTCAAAAGTCGACACAAGCACACCCTTCTCTGCTTTTGAGTCCGCATGACCATGAAAAATGCGTCTGAACGGAATCCTTAGTTGCTTCAGTTCGGGGTCGAAAAGAATATCTTCATACTCAAAATACTCATCGTGAGTGAGCATTTCAATCGCCCCAAGTCCATCAACATCGGTAACTGAAAGGCGAGAGCCCGGCACACTGTATTCACTCAGATCCACTCAGCAATCGTACCAGCAACTACCTCCTCTCATCAACGAGAACTACGTCCGAGGATCTCCGAGTGTTAGTCATCAATCAGAATTACCCCTTCGCGCCACACATCCGTGGTAGCCAATCCCCCGCAAAGAAAGTCGCCTCCCTCGTAAGGTGGACAAAGCTATGCAGCTGACATCGATGAAAGACCCGGTTGAAGGAGATGGAGGACTGCACTCGTTAGGGTCTTGCTCGAGGGCATGACGCGTTGAAAGCCCAACGAGTAACTCAAGAAGAGAGCGTTCCCCATCCAAACAACCATTACCACACCGAGTCGATCGCGAAATAACGTGGCTACCAACACCAGCCTCCCAGAGAGAGGGGGGAACTCTCTCTGGGAAGGCTGGAAATCATTTGCCTAACCACTTCACAATCAATCCCAAGAGGCATAGAACCACGACATAGCCGCAACTCCAGAGCACGCGCTCTTTGAACGATTGTTTGTCTTTTTCTTCTTTCATGAAGAGCCTTTCTATCTGCTCATCACGAGACGGGTCGCTAGGTGTTGTGCCACCACATCGCTCCTCACTCGAGGGGCGAGTGACTCATGCATAACCTCATCTCACGGGAGCATAGCGCGAGGCTCTTGTGAGCCACCCACCATGCTCCCGCCTTAAAACCTTACGGCGGGGAACGCCAGAGGGGTAGGATAACGCCCGCGCCCGAGCAGTCAAGAAACGGTAACTATTACCGACCAGAATGCGCTGAAATCGCCAGCCAGCCCATAGCCCTTAAGGATTCTGAGAGAGCCATCGTGAACACCTAGCCTTACGGTCGGGCACCTTCCCTCACACAATCCACAGTGATAGCTACTCAATGGCGCAGGCTACCTACGCATGCGCTTCAAATCATCGGCTGAGCCGCATGTGCGAGTTGGGGTGTACCAGGAATGCGCTCCCAACGCTCTCCCGAGGAGCTTGCTTGAGCGGCAGGGTATCGCCGAGGACCCCAGTATCACCAAAAAACCGGGGTAGCATCTTGAGCGTGGGGACACCGAGACTACCTGGCGGGAACATATGGATCACCGTATACCTTGGATATGCGAGCGCTAGTTTCGGTGTTACGGTTTGTGGTTCTGGGTATCGTGGTGGCGATGACTACATGCATCCTCCCTCCGCACGCGGTGGGTCAGCAGTGTGAGCGCCGGAGTGAGGAGAGCAAGATGGAAAAAGAAGAGAGATCGGAGAGCAAGAACGTGCTTGGTCAACCCCTACAACAGTGCGGGTGTACGCCGATGACTGGATTCTATCGTGATGGATTATGCGAGACCGGTCCGCGTGATGTCGGTAGCCACACCGTGTGCGCGGTGATGACCGAGGAGTTTCTCACCTTCACAAAGAAGCGCGGTAATGACCTCTCCTCCCCTGCCCCACACTTTAACTTTCCAGGTCTCAAGAGTGGTGATAGGTGGTGCCTCTGCGTCTCCCGCTGGAAGGAGGCTTACGATGCTGGTGTGGCGCCCCCTGTGATCCTCGAGGCGACCCATGAGAGGGCGCTAGGAGTAGCAAGTATTGAGGAGCTCAGAGGAAGTGGCGTGCAGTAGG
>JALRCK010000548.1 GCA_023262305.1 Deltaproteobacteria bacterium | reverse complement strand
ATGCGTTACCCCACTGCGACCCATATGAGAGAGGCTATCCACAATATATGAGGGAGCCAACCCGTTAATGAGAATAACTGCCAAAATGGAGTAGATAATAAGTCGCTCACGACCCAATAGCCCAGTCTCCGTGTCCTGCCCAATCGCAGGCTGACCCATAAAGACACGCGCAAAGAGCCTAAAACTTGAGAAGCCGTTCAGGGTAAGCGCTATGGCGATAGCCGCAACCAAGAGGTTCTGATGCCCAACAGCCTGTCCTAGGAGCACCTCCTCCTCGATAAATCCCAAAGTACCGGGGAAGCTGACTAACGACAGAACACAGATCAGGTAGCATACTGCTATCTCTGGAAAGAAGCTTCCCAGACCGGTCGGACTGATGACTCCACGAACGCCGAATCGACTCGTCAGAAGAGCGCATACACCGATCAATCCAAGGGTGGCGACCATCGTGTTTACTCCGTCGAGGATTGCGGCTGTGTATGACGTCGTATCAAGACCCACAACCGTGATCGCCATTAGGCAGACATGGTTAAGGTACAGATTTCCCGGAATTCGTTTAAGCCGCGACTCTCCGAAGAACAAGAGCGCCGAGTAGAGTAGACCGACAACAGGAATGCCTACGAAGATCGGTGAGGAGTGGCTGTACGTTGAAACTATCGGCGCGTAAATCCGGAAGAAGAAGAGCAGTCCCGTTTGAATACACAGCATTGGAAGGAAAACGGTCGCTCGCGGACTTCCCAGAAACGGCAATACCCACCCGTGAAACGGGAACATACCCATCGAAATAGCTGAGGCAACGCACAGACAGACCAAATCAAGGCTTCTCAGTTCGCTGGAAAACGGCAGGATCTGAGCCCCCTCCAGAACTCGCAACCCCAAGCTGATTACCATGCATACAAGGGCAACACTCTGGTAAACCAAAAAAGAACGTGCGCGCAAAAACCTTCGTTCATCGTCCGTCAGGCTCTTGCAGTCGTGCCTCACCGACAAGATAAACCCGAGCGTCATGGAGATCCCAAGCAACAGGAACCACTCTATCCTTTGAATGAAAATCAATCCAAGCAGAAGGGCCTGGAGAGCAAAGACCCTGCTCATCCTTACACGCATAAGGGGCGCCGACGAGCAGAACAGAATACCAGCGGTCAAAATACCAACCGAGAGGATCGCAAAGAGACGCTCTCCACCAAAACGTATGTGCTCTATGTATGACGAAACCTTGGAAGCGTGGGCTGTAAGGTCGTCCTTGGACACCGCCTCAACCGGCTCGAAAGTCCCCGATGCGCTTTGCACGACCAGGATCCCCGCAGCGAAAAACACAACCACAAGGGCTCCCCATCGCCCGAAATACAGCCGTTGTCTTCGTTCCCTGATAAACTCAAAGAGCGAAGCACCGACAAAAAGAGCAGCGAGGGACCACAAGCCTGCTAGAGACTGCTGACTATCCATGCACCCCTCCCTGTCCGAGCGATGAATCGCGGGGGGCTCCACCAAGCATGTTGAGCCATCGCTCTTCGGTTCTTTGCAACAACCGGGACAATCGCTCCAAGAGCGTCACGATGTCACTTGGTCCGGAGGCTGCACGAAGGGCTAAATCGAATGAGAAGCTGAACAGGCGTTCGTGCCTGTGCCGAGTGATAAGAAGCGGCAGCAACCCAGCTTTTGCCTTATCCACATCATGTTGATGGGCGTCCTCAAACTCCACGAATTGGTGGATGATAGATGAGCACTTCAATATCTGATAGGTGCGCAAAAATGCGTGACCGAGGCAGTGCACTATCGCCACCTGATTCCAGCCCATGCTGATCTCAACAAACATGATTCCCACCTGAGAGAGGGAGGCATAGGCTAAAGCACTCTTCACATCACTCTGCACCTGGCTCAAAAGAACTCCGTAGACGCACGAGACTATACCCACCAGCGCCATCGCGAAGAGAACCGGCGTTGGAACCATCAACTCAGAGCGCATCCGCAGCAAGAGAAAC
>JALRCK010000547.1 GCA_023262305.1 Deltaproteobacteria bacterium | reverse complement strand
ATGTGGATGACCCAACAACCTATGACGTCGCGCGCTTTGAGCGACTTTTTGATGGTCATGTCGACAGGTTGCATGTCTGTCAGTCGTGCGAACCTGATGTAGTCATCACCCCAAGCGAAGATGGTCGCACGTCCTCACTCGCTCGGAGTGTCTTTGGTCTGGCTATCCTCTTTTTGCCTTACTCTAACACCTCCGTTGGCGAGAGGCGGGTCGCCCTTACGAACGCCTACGAGGAGATACAGCACGCGCTTGGTTCCCTCTCGATGCACATCCCTGAGATCTCGGATTCCGTTGGTATAACATCACTGAAGGGGACCCTGCCGATTACGGCGAACATATCAGTTGTTATCATTATCGCTCTGTGGCTAGCTCTGCGCGCACATCGAAAAGTACTCGATTATTTCTCTCATAACGATGTGCTCCTTCCCCTCGCTGCGGCGTGTGGCAAGCACACCTTCTATTCAGCTATCTGGATGCTCACGGTGCTACGAGTGGGATGCTTTCTGTGCGCCTCGGTTCCCCTGATGTATCTCGGGTTATCCGACATCATCTCTACCCACGTGAAGGATTTTGAGTTCGCGTTCTCGTTCATCCAAATATCGGGGTGGGTTCTCGCATTAATAAGCACACTCTCCTTTGCCACTGTAGTCGCATCGATCGCCGAACTGAAACACCGGCACTACGTGCTGAGCGTTGCCTATCGGTTCCTTCCTCTTGTGGGAGCTTTCGTGGGTGCGCTGGTGTGGGGGGCGTCCTTTCTCCTACCGTTTCCCTCGGTCGGGAGTTTTCGGATGGTATTGTCAGCGCTTCCGGTGGTTGGTGTTGCACCGATCATTGTGGCGCCGGTGATAGGTCTCTCCTTTCTACCGATGATAGTGCACGCGATGGTTGCATCGGTTGCTTTGGTGTGGATTCTTCGTCGCAACGCTCGGTGGTTCGCCGCGCACTTGGAGGAGGTATGATGAGGCATGCGATAACGATCTCTGCAGAACGCCTCGACGTTCGCTACTCCGATTTGCCGGCTCTCTCGATTTCTCACCTTTCAGTCACGGGAACGGTGATCGCACTCCTCGGTCACAATGGAGCTGGAAAATCTACCCTGATAAAGACAGTTCTCGGGCTCCTTGAGCCATCATCTGGTAGAGTCACCCTCGCAAACGCTCATGGGCGTCTCCTTCAACCGGAGCGAGACCTCGCCTTTTGTCCCGAGAATGGGGCTATTTTTGCAGATATCGCCGTTGAGCGTTACCTTGAATGTTGGTGTCGCATTTCACACAACAACGCGCGACATTACCGGCAAGAGGGTGCTTGCTACGTTGAGCGTTTGGGGGTTGCTGAACTCCTCACCAAGAAGGGACGTGAGTTGTCGAAAGGACAACGAAGGCGGGTGCAAACGGCGCTCGGCTTTATGTCTGAGCCAGCGCTCTTTCTCTTCGATGAGCCGTTTGATGGGCTCGACGTGCAGCGCACGAACGACCTTATGGAGATCGTTGAGGAGGAAAGGTCTCGGCGGGCATTTATCATCTCCTCTCATCGAATGGACGTCATGGAACGACTCGCCGACTCCGTTATCGTTCTTCAGCATGGAGAGGTCGCTTGTACCGGAAACGTAGCAGAGGTGTGCAAGAGTCTGGTGCACGATCATCTTGGTCAGCCGAGCTTAGATCTTACCGATGCAATGCGGCTTCACCTGCATGCTTTGCGAGAGCGAGGGGGTGCACTCCCCCTTAAAAGAGAGGACGACGCTTCTTTGTCTCGCTCGTGAGGGTAGGCTTTCCAGCCAGAACTGTGGCGACCACTTTGATATCCTTTATGTGTTGAGGCGCGACTGCCTGCGGGTCTTCTGCAAGGACGGTGAAGTCAGCGAATTTGCCTGGCTCGATACTTCCGACCTGGTCCTCAACTCCGAGGGTATAGGCGGCATCAATAGTTACCATCCGCATAGCCTGGTAAGGGGAGACCTTCTCTGCCGGCGCTTCGGT
>JALRCK010000546.1 GCA_023262305.1 Deltaproteobacteria bacterium | reverse complement strand
AGACTGAGGAGAATGCTCTTGGGCGTGTCGCACAGGCTCCTGGACTGGGACAGGAGATGAATGCAGCATGGCTCATCATGAAACAGCAGGTCCCTGACACCACCGAAACTCCTGAGGAGAGTGATGAGCAAAGACTGGAGCTGCAGGAGGGCGCGGTACAATTTGCCGAACGGGCTCCCTATGAGATCGTGATGTGGCCCACCCCGCTGCGGAGAGAGCTGGTGAAAAGCGTGAACCAGTGGAAGCAGGAGAGCTAGTAGCGGGGGAGCTTTGTAAAAGCTGCCCTAGAAGGGGTCCATATCAGAGTCGTTAGCAGCCATCATGGTTACGTCTGACTCATCAAGGTTATCGAAGCGTGTGTACTCTCCGGAGAATGCCACTCGCACCGTGCCGGTAGGTCCAGTTCGTTGCTTGCCGATGATGATCTCTGCAACACCCTTATCCGGCGACTCCTTGTTGTAGACTTCATCACGGTAGATGAACATGATGATATCGGCATCTTGCTCGATGGCGCCGGACTCTCGAAGGTCGGAGGTCATCGGACGCTTATCATTTCGTCCCTCAACAGAACGATTGAGCTGAGAGAGGGCAACGACTGGAACGTTGAGTTCCTTGGCGAGCGCCTTCAAGGAGCGAGAGATATCAGAGATCTCTTGCTCGCGAGAGTGGCTGTACGCTGGGCTTCGCAAGAGTTGAAGGTAGTCCACAATGACGAGTCCGAGCGGGTGATCCCTGTGCAACCTGCGAGCTTTTGCTCGGAGCTCGGTGATAGTGAGGGCAGGTGTATCATCGATAAAGATGTCGGCTTCAGAGATCCTGCTCGCCCCATCAACGATTCTCGCAAAATCCCGCTCAGAGAGATCTCCAGTTCTAACCGATGAGTTGTTGATGCGCGACTCGCTGCACAGCATTCGAAGAACGAGCTGCTCTTTGGACATCTCAAGGGAGAAGAGAGCAACTGGCTTGTTGTGCTGAATGCCGCAGTACTGCGCCCATCCGAGAACGAGCGCTGTTTTACCCATCGCAGGACGCGCCGCAACGATCACGAGGTCGGAGGCCTGGAACCCGGCAGTCATCTTATCGAGCTTGATCAAGCCGCTCGGCACCCCGGTTACTGGCTCCTTCTGATCGTAGAGCTTCTCAACGAGAGTGATGGAGTGTTGGACGATATCGCTCACTCGACTGAACGAGCCTTGGGTCTTGTAATCAGAGACCCCGAGAATCCGTTGCTCAGTGCCGTCGATGAAATCTTCGATATCTCCTTCGAGCTCAAATGCGGAGTTAATAATATCGGTAGACTCGTGGATGATACGGCGGCGTATCGCCATATCCTTAATTACTTTTGCGTAGTAGCCAACGTTAGCAGCGTTTGGAACCGACGAGGCAAGAAAGGAGAGGGTGGTGGACCCTCCGATGTTCTCAAACTGACCCATCGCTTTGAGCTGCTGTCCGAGAGTGATTACATCAATCGGCTCGCGCTTGTCAGCCAGGGTCGCCATCGCCTCAAAGATCGTTTGATGGCTCGCTTTGTAAAAGTCCTCTGCTCGGATCCTTTCAAGGCAGATGTTGATGGCAAGGTTATCGAGAAGGATTCCTCCGAGCACGGATTCCTCGGCCTCAAGGGCCTGCGGAAGCACCCGCCCACCGGGAGGGGTCGATCGCGGGGCGTCTTGGCGTTGGCGATCTCGGTAGTTTCGAACTTTTTCCATGGCCTACAGCGTCACTCGGTGTGGGGAGGGAGTATCTTCCAGCCCATGCAGAAGGTCAACCAGAAAGGGCTCCCTTCTGGAGTGGAGAAGCGAGCAAATTCTAACAAAAATGTGAAAGGTTCTAGAGCTTTTGAGGAGAAACAGCCAATTGACTAACTGGCGGCAAAACGCCCCTCGCACTCCCGCAGGTATGCGAACAGAGGGGTGGATGGAAGCGGATCTGGTGTCCCTGGTTGAGGAGCCTGTTCGTAACAGGGGAGTGCTTGCAGCATCCTGAAAA
>JALRCK010000545.1 GCA_023262305.1 Deltaproteobacteria bacterium | reverse complement strand
CGCCACCAGCGACTCCAACATCCACGCCGACGGTGACGCCGACCTACACCCCAACATATACGCCGACCGTGACGCCTACCTTCACGAATACGCCAACAGTGACGCCGACGCCGACGCACACAAATACGCCGACAGCAACGCCAACGGTGACACCAACTCCGCCGATAACGGATGTTACATTCACGCTCTTGATAGCCAACACCCCGATCGCTGGAGCTCCAGTGCAGGTGAACACAGACACGAAGACTACCGACGCAAATGGTCAGTTCTCAGCGAGCCTTGAAAATAGCACCTTCTACACTATTACCTCAGGACTTGAGGCGATCTCGTTCACGCCGCTCTATGAGACTGGCGGTCAGTACGCTGCACGCAGCCCAGTAACAATTGAGGCTAATCGACTCATCTCATCGGCGGAGGACCCATGTAGGCTCGTCATCGATGGGGCACCCCACATCTACTTCTCATCGAATAACGTTACGGATAAGACCCTCACTGTGCCACTAACCTACACCGAGCTGAACTCGATCTACTCAGTTACAGGTCAAGCGGTGCCGGCAGAGAACTATGCGCCGGGTACGAGTGGCTTCTCAGTGCCAGAGTCGTACTTTACATCCGGCACATCTCTTAACGGTGTATGGAAGTTCCTCGGTCAGGATATCACGGTAAGCAGTGGTCTCCAGGTTTGTACGGATCGTGGGGTGCCGGGGGCGTGTGAAGTGATAGATCCAGCGCAGCTGAGAAGCCCATTCGAGTATACTCGAAGGGTGATCTTGAAACTTACTAAACTTTCTCTTGCTGCAGCTCGAACTGGCAAGTGGCGCGGTGCCAACGGTAGGTTCAGTGTTCCGTTCCTCGTGCGTGGCGCCAAGGCTCTCGCCACGATGGAGAAGGCCTTCAAGGATAGTAAGTCTCAAAACTTCGTCTGCGAGATCGTTCCTAAGTCGTGCTCGCTCAAACGCATACCGAAGACTCAGCTGCGCAAAGCCTTTGTGCAGATCTTCTCCGGTAAGGTGCCGCGAGGGCTTGAGCATATCTCTAAGCTGTCGCAGCGGGAAAACATGCTGTTCCAACGCGAGATGAGAAGGTTGCCGGAGACGTATGTGACCTGTGAGTAGTCAACTGTGAAGCGAGAGACAGTCTAGGGAGCCCTAACGAGTGGTCCGTAACGACTCGACCCTCGTAAGCGATGCGTGATAGGGGGATAAAACTTTTACGCCGCGACCCTAGCCGAAAAGCCGACTCCTTGGCATGCTATGGATATGTCGAGACGGTCCCAGCACCTTCTGCTCCTTATGTGCGCCACGTTCCTAGTGTGGGGGATCTCTCTTTGGAATGGATTTGTCTGGGATGATAGAATCCTTATTCAAAAGAATGAGGCGACTATCTCTCGGGTATCCCTGACGACGGCGTTCTTTAGTGACTTTTGGTCCACTGAGACCGAAAGCGGAACCTCTAACTACTATCGCCCGTTGGTCACGCTCTCATACATGCTCGACTATGCTGTGTATGGGCTCCATCCAAGTGGTTATCACGCCACCAATCTCTTGATTCATGCAGCGTGTGTTGCAAGTTTGTTTTACCTCCTCGTACTGTTGGGTTTGTCGAGTGGCGGGGCAGCTTTAGCTGCAGCCGTATGGGCGATTCATCCAGCGGTCGCTGAGTCGGTCGCATGGATCTCAGGACGCACCGACTCGCTCGCAACGATGTTTATGCTGCTTGCAGTGGTAGCCGCCGTTAGAGGATGTCAGGTCAAAGGGGCAGGGCAGCGATGGGTCCGTCATTTCGCTGCTTTTTTTGGAGCAGCGCTTTTGTGCAAGGAGTCGGCGATCGTCACGCCACTTCTAGCGGTAGTGTTCCTGGTATTGGCTGGCAAGCGAAGTAGGATCGATCGGAACTTCTTGTGGACCTCGATGGCTGTGTGCGCGGGATGGTTCCTTCTGCGCTGGAGCGTTCTTGACCGTCCGGTAGGGACTGAAACAGGGGAGGGCGCCTCGTCTACAATAGCAGTTCTCC
>JALRCK010000544.1 GCA_023262305.1 Deltaproteobacteria bacterium | reverse complement strand
TACCTCTATAAGTATCCGCATGAGGCCTACCCCTACGAGCAACTGATCAGAGAGAACCAGCAACGGCAGGGACGCGGCCCGGAGTACGAGCTTATCGACACCGGAATCTTCGAACAGGATCGATACTTCGACGTCTTCGTTGAATACGCGAAGGACGCGCCGGACACGACCTGCATCAAAATCTCCGTGCACAATCGCGGATCCGAAAGAGCGAGCCTCCACGTGATTCCCCAACTCTTCTTCCGGAACGCATGGGCGTGGGACCAACGACGTGGCGCAGAACCGCTGATAGATCTCGTCACCAACTCCAGCTCTGAGATTACCCTGCGAGCTGATGACTCAGACTCAACGCTCCTCACAAATCTGCCCCACAGTTATAAGCTTGGCGAGATCTACCTGAGCGCTCCGCCGGGTGGAACACCGCTCTTCACCAACAACGAAACGAATGCCGAGCGCCTCTATGGAGTGTCCAACACAACTCCGTATGTAAAGGACGCCTTCCATCGGCACATTATCCATGGCGAGGCATGCGTGAATCCTCACCATGTCGGTACCAAAGCGTGCATCGATTACACTCTCACTATCGAGCCAGGCCGAAGTGAGAGCCTCACTTTAGTTTTAGGGCGAGAGGATGCCCCCGCTGTGAGGCGCCGCGGAGAGAGAGTCCTTGCCGAACGCGAGCGTGAGGCTGATGAATTCTACGCCACTGTGCACCCCCCAAAAGCAACAGCGGATGAAAAGCTTATTCAGCGCCAAGCCCTCGCGGGTCTCTTGTGGTCGAAGCAGTTCTACTACATCGATGTTGAGGATTGGCTTCACGGTGACAATCCCGCAGCGCCTCCCCCGAGCGCGCGACTTGCGGGGCGAAATCGACACTGGCATCACCTCAACTCGATGCGAATCCTCTCCATGCCGGACAAGTGGGAGTATCCTTGGTTCGCCGCCTGGGACTTAGCGTTTCACACCCTTCCCCTTGGACTCGTTGATATTGAATTCGCAAAGGAGCAGCTCTGGTTCATGCTCTTTGAGCAGTTTCAGCACCCGAACGGGCAGATCCCCGCATATGAGTGGGAGTTCTCCGACCTCAATCCACCAGTCCACGCATGGGCGGTCTGGAGGCTCTTCCATATTGAGCGTCTCGCCACAGGACAACCCGACTGGGACTTTCTTGAAAAATGCTTCCACAAACTCCTCCTCAACTTTACCTGGTGGATCAACAAGGTGGATTCGGAGGGGAATAATATCTTTGAGGGGGGATTCCTCGGTCTCGACAACATAACCGTCTTCGACAGGAGCGAGCGTCTCGGTGATGGTTTCAAGCTCGAGCAAGCCGACGCCACGGGCTGGATGGGGATGTTCTCACTCGTCATGATGCGAACGGCGCTTGAGCTCGCCAAGAAGAACAAGACATACGAAGCGCTTGCCACCAAATTCTTCCAGCACTACGTCTACGTTGGCGCTGCCATGAAAAACATGGGAGGTAAGGGAGTCTCTCTGTGGAGCGAGGCAGATGGATTCTTCCACGACGTGGTACAGTTCCCTGATGGGCACTTCGAAACTCTCGCCGTTCGCTCCCTCGTGGGAATTATCCCGTTCTATGCCGCAGAGCGGCTTGAGCGTGACTGGATTGAACCGTTCACGGATTTTACAAAACGTTTTGAGTGGTTCCTGCAGAATCGACAAGATCTGGTGCAAAAATGCTGCTACCCTATTCAAAAGGAATCAGGAAACTCACACGTTCTTACGATATTCGACCAATCTCAATTGCTGCAGCTCCTTGAGCGTGTCCTCTCCCCTGAAGAATTTCTCTCGGACTTTGGAATCCGAAGCCTCTCGAAGGCGCACGCTACACACCCATTCCGAATTCGAGGCAAAGAGGTTCGGTACGAGCCGGCTGAGTCTGAGTGCAAAATTAAAGGCGGAAACTCCAACTGGCGTGGACCGGTGTGGTTCCCCACCACCTTCATGATCATTGAGTCTCTCAAGAAACTTCAAAAAGCGTACGGCTCCTCCT
>JALRCK010000543.1 GCA_023262305.1 Deltaproteobacteria bacterium | reverse complement strand
CGGTGTGAGGGGGGAGAGGGGAGTATTGTTTCAACAGAGGGAGGAGCTGCGAAATGACGAAGGGTGCACTTGACCGCGGGGCGGTTGTTGATTTCTTGATTCAGAGCAAGGTTCTCAAGTTTGGAGAGTTTACCCTGAAGTCAGGTCGCAAGGCGCCGTATTTCATCAATGCCGGAGGCTTTGACGATGGTGAGAAGATAACCAAGCTCTCCTCGTTCTACGCTCAAAAAATCGTCGACCTCGGGCTTGATTCGGCAGATGTTGTGTTCGGTCCCGCATACAAAGGGATCCCGCTGTGTGTCTCGACAGCGATGAGTTTGCAGCAGAACTTTAAGAAGAATATCGGCTTCTGCTTCAATCGAAAGGAAGCCAAAACGCACGGGGATGGAGGCGAGTACGTTGGTAAGCCTCTTACCAAGGGGATGCGGGTAGTGCTTGTTGAAGATGTTGTCACCGCGGGCTCAACCCTCAATGAGGTGGTTCCTGTGTTACGCGAAAAGGTGGGCGTCGAGATCGCGGGCGTTATTATCCTTGTAGATCGCGCAGAGAAAGGGTCAGGCGCATGTTCAGCGGTCGAAGAGGCCGAGGAGAAGCATGGAATAAAGATCCATCCCCTCGTCTCCATTCACGACATTATATCCTATCTTTCCGGCGCTAATTCGTCTGGCTTTAGGATAGACACCGATCTCAAAGCTAAGATCGAACAGTATCGAGCGGAATTCGGTGCGCCATGCGTAGCGTAACGATCTTTTTAATTTCGTTGGCATGTGCGCTCTCCATTTCGGCAGGCACGGCGTTGGCAGATGAGCGCTCTGAGGCACTCGATAGGGAGGCTACCAATCTCTACCAACAGGTATTCAGCCCATTTTGCCCGGGTCGATCGCTCAACGATTGCCCAAGCTCGAAAGCGGCTGAATTAAAAGACGATATGCGCGCTCAGCTTGAGGCTGGAAAAAGCGGAGAGGAGATCCTGCAGGGGGTTTTTCAAAAATTCGGCGATCAGTATCGCGCGGTGCCGAAGTTTGCCGGAGTCGGTGTCCTTGTATGGCTCGTTCCAGCTGGTTTTGTTGCGCTTGGACTTGCGATCGCAGTAGCGCTCTCCTTTCGGCGAAGGAGCCCTGCTGCACAGTCTGCCTCCTTGCCTGAGCAGAGGATCTCTGCCGAGGAGGAGCGTAGAATCCAGGAGGAGCTATCCAAGATTGAGTAGAGCGAATAGGCGGTGGTAGACAACCACCTCCTCGCTTACTTTTTCTCCGTTACGTGAACGTGACTCCACGAGTATCGATGCGTTGAAACCCGCGCGACATAATCCAACCAGTAATTCCCTTCGGAGTTATCGAGAGCTGCTCCGGGATTGATGCACTTTCGAGTCCGACCTTGAGTGCCCTCATGAGATCCGCAGGCTCTAGAAGCTGACAGTTCCTTCCGCCGATTGAAATGCGTTCGTTTGCCCCGGTAGCGGCGAGGAGACCTAGTGGGATCGAGGCCACTTCGGGAACGTAGGTGCCCTTTTCAAAGAGCGCTCCCGCTATCGAGTCGGTAATAGACGTGCGATTAAACAGGAGCGTCCAAACGCTTAGGGAATCGACGGCTCGTTGCAGGGTGACTCCAGCTTCCTTGAGCGAATTCGCGCTTGGTGGCTGGGTGTCTGTGCACCCGAAATCGAAGTGTCGGATATCTACGATGGTTTCACTGCCTGGCCCGCCGCCTTGGATGTCGATGAGATAATTTCCGGGGTGGCGATCATGGTCCTTTCCTCGTCCTGAGGCGATCAGTCGTACTTCGTTCGCCGCTACGGAGAACGCCACGGCTTTGAGCACCGTTAATCGTTGAGCGGACTCTGCCCTCGACCATTCTCCTGAAGCGCTCTTCTCCCGCAGTTCAGCCACCATTTCAAGGAGAGGCTGGCCGCGAACACGACCTGCCTCTTTATTTCCTGAGCTTTTCATGAAGTCTGTCGAGTGCTTTTTCCCTTCAGCAGAGATGAGACGTGCGCAGGATGAACTGACCCTTAT
>JALRCK010000542.1 GCA_023262305.1 Deltaproteobacteria bacterium | reverse complement strand
AGGGGATAGGTATGATATCGACAAGTAGAAGAGTTGAAGGTTCCATGCGCGCGAGCCAGCCAGGTGAGCGTCCTGACTTTGATCAGTTAGCTGCGCCGGCGGCTCCACCGAAACCGGCGCCAACGAAGCCGGAACCGAAAGAGAGACCAGCTCCGCGGACACCGCGGCCTGAACCACGCGAGCCAGCGCATCCAGCTCCAGCGCCGGATCCGGCTACGCATCCGTGTACGCAGCCCGACCCGTCAACGTGCCCAGCGCCTTAGTGGCGTGGGGCGAGCGATTCCTTGTGCTGCACTCTGAGGTGCTCGACGGCGAGTCGACGGGGTGTCGCTCAACCCGAAGGGGCAATCAACCGAGAGGCTCAAACCTCGCGGTAAAGTGCCGCAGGAAGGGTGGGTCGTAGGTAAGCCGCATTCCCCGCATTGCATCACGCTTTGAGACGAGGTCGACCATACCCTCAAGGATGTAGTCGAAGTGGCTCTGGGTGTAGACCCTCCGCGGAAACGCGAGTCGCACGAGCTCCATCTGTGATGGCACAAAGCTCTTGGGGTCCTTTCCGCCGTCTGTGTAGTGTCCAAACATCGCAGAGCCGATCTCGCACGAGCGAATCCCCTCGCTTAGGAAGAGTTCGCACGCGAGCGATTGCCCGGGAAACTGATGGGGGGGGATGTGCGGAAGGAATGCTCGCGCATCGATGTAGACGGCGTGTGCACCCGGGGGCTGAACGGTGGGGATCCCAGCCTTGTTGAGCCCTTCAGCCATGTACCGAGTAACCGCTGTTCGATACTCCAGGTAGCGCTCGTCCAGCACCTCCTCAAGCCCAACTGCGAGCGCTTCAAGATCCCGCGCGGCGAGCCCTCCGTAGGTTGGGAAGCCTTCCGTTAAAATCAGGAGTGACCGGAGAGATTCAACCCACGTTGTATCGCGAAGTGCGATGAATCCACCGATATTGACGAGCCCGTCCTTCTTGGCGCTCATCATGCATCCATCGGCAAGGGAGAAGATCTCCATGGCGATCTCTCGAGCCGAGCGCGCGGTTTGAGCGGCTTCTCTCACTTTGATGAGGTAGGCGTTTTCAGCGAAGCGACAAGCATCAACGATGAAAGGGATGCCGTGCTTTTTGTAGATACGCGAAGCTTCTCGGACGTTCTCCAGGGATACTGGCTGGCCACCGCCAGTGTTGTTGGTAATCGTAATCATGCCAAAGGGGATCTTGGCGCGCTCTTTTGCGCAGAAGAGATCGAGCGCGTTTGTATCGATGTTTCCCTTGAATGGGTGATTGAGGGATGGATCGCGCCCCTCGGCGATAACCAGGTCGACCGCCTCTGCTCCGAGGTGTTCGATATTTGCTCGGGTCGTGTCGAAGTGGTTGTTTGACGGTACTTTCATCCCTGGCTTAAGCACCGCTTCAAAGAGGAGACGCTCTGCGGCCCGACCCTGATGGGTTGGGATCACGTTCTCATAGCCGGTTAGGTTTCGAACGACCCTCTCGAACTTGGCAAAGCTCCGCGAGCCAGCGTACGACTCATCGGCAACCATCATCGCTGCCCATTGATTGGCGCTCATGGCGGTGGTGCCGGAGTCCGTGAGGAAGTCGAACGTGACCGCCGATGAGGAGACGAGGAAGAGGTTATATCCGGCGCTCTTCAGGATCGGCTCGCGTTCCTGCCGGGATAGGATAGTGAGAGGCTCAACGACCTTGATCTTGAAAGGCTCTATGATAGTCCGATGTTGGCTCATGCCGAGAGGCTATCACGGCGGTTGGGAGCGGCGTAGGGGGAATGTGACGAGGAGTTTTGTGTGAGTTTCCTCCTTTTTTTTGCGTTCCGGCTCGACCTCGTATGGGTTATAACCGGCTGCACCCGACCTTATTTCGGAGACTGTGAATATGACTGCGACCTCCCGATTTCCAGTGCCTAAGTCCGTTGCCGCTACGGCGCACATATCGCACAAGAGGTATGAAGAGCTCTATGCGGAATCGATTCGCGACCCTGAGAAGTTCTGGGACCAGCAAGCTC
>JALRCK010000541.1 GCA_023262305.1 Deltaproteobacteria bacterium | reverse complement strand
TGCTAGACTCCTCAGGGAAAAAATCATACCACGTTAGTTTTGAGAAATTTAAAGCAAAGAAAAGTATTGAATTATGAATAACTCATTAATTGCGCTCCCCTGAGCATCATTGCGCTCCCCTGAGCGTGATATTTAGCCTCAAGTTATCTGAATATAATAAATACGGGCAATCCTCTGATTAATTCAAGAATACGCCAACAGTATCAAAGCATTTTAATTTTGTTTACCTTTTCTAAACAACTTAAAAAGACTTATAAGTATGACTTTTACGAAATTAGGAAAGCACAAACCACGTTTCGAGACGCCGTAATTAATTCAAAAGACCGCATATAACGCCAAAGTAAGTTTGATTACCTTTTAAACGCTTCAGAATTTAGTGTAATATGTACATGTGTAATCTCTGATAACTCTAGTATATTGTGTTTTTAATCTACGTCTACCTTTTGCTCATATCGAGCTTGTTTATCAAAATCAAATTAGAAGAATAACTCATCACCCATGGGCGTGAGAGACGCTGGGGAGGAACCACTCCGACCGATTCGAATATCGCTAGCCAGAGCGACGGTCGGGCTACCGTAGTAACCACCATCCTGTACTCGAAACAATTCTTCCCCTGTCTCATCCGTCGTTGCAACGAAGTACAAGGTACCTCGGAAATCAGTTAAGGATTTGGGCTCCTGTACCTGCTGCACCGTGGAGATTTCCAGGTTGCTCGTTTTCGCCCTCTTCAGGTGCAGGAACTGATCCCGGTAATTGTTGACCCGCTCAAGAAAGTAGACGTAGTTCCCACTCGGATAGAGGAGCGGAAAACTCAGTCCACTGTACACGTTACTCGACAGCGCGACCCTCATGCGGATTTCGGAGGGAGAGCTGAGCGGATCAAGCCTGCTGAGATAGTAATTGTATTGGTAGTTTTGGTAGATGATCTCCCGAAAAAAGAGCATGCCATTGTGATACCTGAATTCCTCGGCAAAATTGCTGTTTATCCTAAACGTCCCTGCCACTGTCCCATCTGAAGTCCATAATCCTCCATAGGTCTGAGACCCATAAATAGCGAAGTACAATCGACCTCCCGCGGCTATCTTCTGCTTCACGGAAAGGTCTCCACCGTCTAGAGTGTGTAACAGAAAAGTGCCACTCCGCGTTCCATCTGATACCCACAAAGAGTTGCTGTCCCACCAAGATTCCGCATCGTGACTTTCGATACCGAAGAACACGAGTTTCTGACCGATACTCAGAATACGCCGCTCATTTATTTTTCCGGCGGGGCTCTCAGCGATGTAGACCTTCTCTCGGATGAGAGTGACCCCGCTGTTATCCGAATTCACGATGAATAATCCCTGGCTTTCGCAGGAGGGGCTGGTGGCGGTCGACTGCCTACACCCTGCGGATCCGGTCGGATCATTGAATGACGCGGCGAAAGCTATCGTGTCGTTAAAAGCCACCATCGATCGCGGGGTATTCACTTGCAAGGAGGAAGCACTACTGCCCTTGAGAGGGATCTCCTGAGTCCCGTGTCGAGTTCCGTCGGTAACCCACAACTTCCCATCTCTATCAAGAAAGTACATGGCATTCGCGGATTCCGTAAATGAGTGCGGATTCGAACTACCATCGGAGGGATTCGATTCGATGTTCGCTAAGATTCCATAGTTCAAAGCGCTCTGCGCGATACTCCTTTCAACGTTGCTGACCGCGATAAATACAAGTGACCAGAGGAATCCTCTGAGCGCACACCTCATAAAAACCCCTAATGCCGTGGGCGGTACTGATTTCGTCATATAACGGAGAGGGAGTCGGCGAGCATCGCTCATGGCTTGAGATCGTGCGACTAATTTATGCATACCTGTCCGAGGAATTTCACATTGTGGGGCCTTTTGGCTTGCCGCATCAGGAGCTTACCGGGATACAAGCGTAGGCAATTCCCTGGCGGACGGGAGGGTTGCCCGAATACCCTCATACACGTCGCTACATTAGTGACTTCTCTCTGAGAGCACGCAGCCTCGAATAAAAGGGGACGCT
>JALRCK010000540.1 GCA_023262305.1 Deltaproteobacteria bacterium | reverse complement strand
CGTCCTGCACGTTCAGCCAGAACTGATGGAATTTGTATGCGCTGGTCAACGTTGAATCGAGCCATACGGCGTTCCCCTCTGACTTGCCAAATTTTTTCCCCTCGCTATTGGTAATCAGCGGGAAGGAGAGGGCATAGGCATCTCCCTGAATCTTTCGTCGAATGAGCTCAAGACCTGCAGTGATATTGCCCCACTGGTCTGACCCACCAATCTGAAGCTTGCAGTTATTATTCTGGTAGAGGTGGAGGAAGTCGTTTGCTTGCAAGAGCATGTAGCTAAATTCGGTGTACGAGATCCCTTCTCCGGAGAGACGCGACTTCACGGAATCCTTCGCCATCATGTAATTCACGGTGAAGTGCTTCCCGATATCGCGCAGGAACGCTAGAACTGAGATGTCCTTCGTCCACTCTATGTTGTTGACGAACTCCGGCGTCACCGATAGTCCAGCGCTCTTCCACAGATTCGCCGCCTGCGCTTTTTGAAGCTCAACGTTTTTGGCGACCTGCTCCAGTGGGAGAAGATTGCGCTCAGCGCTCTTTCCTCCTGGGTCCCCAATCATCCCCGTTGCCCCACCAAAAAGGAGGATCGGTTTAAGACCCATTTTCGTGAGGTGTATGCTCACAAGAAGGGCAACGAGATTTCCGACCTGAAAAGAGGGAGCTGTTGGGTCAAACCCGATGTAGAACGCATCTCCTGGCTTAAGCTTTGAGAGGGTCTCTGGATCGGAGAGATCCTGAATCAGTCCACGCCACGTAAGTTCCTCAAGAACGTTCATAAATCCTTTGATGATGATGCTTTTTCCCTTCTCTTGGGACATTTGCTACCATACAACCCGCCCATAGGGCTAGCAACGTGTATGAACCAACGGACCCCGAATAGTATCCAGAAAAGCCTGCAGCAGCGCTCAGAGACTCATGCGTTGCGCTCGCTTACACCCGTTGCCGGAGGGATAGACCTCTGCTCCAACGACTACCTTGGGCTATCGCGGGTTCTGGCGAAGACGCAGGTCGATCGAGACGGCGACAGCAACCTTCTGGGGGCAACGGGCTCGCGCCTCGTGAGTGGCACAACCCAGACGCATGAGGACCTTGAAGATTTCTTAGCCCAATTTCACAACGCTGAAGCAGCGCTCCTGTTCGGGTCGGGGTATGAAGCTAACCTCGGACTGTTGGGGAGTCTCGGCACTCGACACGATACGATCATCTACGATGAGTACGCGCACGCGTCGATGCGTGATGGAATACGGTTGAGCACCGCACGGTCGTATTCATTTCGACATAATGACCTCGACGATCTTCGCAAGAAAATCGCGCACGGGCGAGGAGATGTCTTTGTAGTCGTTGAATCCCTCTACTCGATGGACGGAGACACAGCACCCATTAAAGCTCTCGCCGACCTCTGCGATGAGATGGGCGCATATCTCATCGTTGACGAGGCGCACGCAACTGGCGTCTACGGTGAGCACGGTGAGGGGTTGGTTCAGAGTGAGGGGGTTCCCTCTCGCGTTTTTGCCAGGGTGCACACCTTTGGTAAGGCCTTGGGCTATCGCGGCGCAATCGTTGTTGGCAGCGAGCAGCTTCGGGAGTACCTGATTAATTTCGCGCGCCCCTTTATTTACTCAACCGCTCCTGACCTTTTGACCCTGCGCTACATCGACCTTGCGTATCGACTGATGGCACACGCCAAGGCTGAGCGAGCCTCTCTCTTCTTTCTGATCAAACAATTTCAGGCCCTCTCAAGTCAGTTCGAGGGGCTGCAGTTCCTCCAGTCGTACTCCCAGATTCAGGGGATCCTTGTGCCCTCAAATACGGCTGTTCTCTCTGCTGAGAAGAGTTTGCAGCAGGCGGGAATCTTCGCGACAGCGATCCGGTCACCGACCGTTCCAGAGGGGAGTGAGAGGATTCGGATCTGTCTTCATTCGTACAATACGGTTGAGGAGGTGCAGCGAGCGTTCTCAATTCTGGCTGGCTCGGTAACTTCGAGGGTGGTTCATGGATAAGAGACTTATTATCCGAGGACTC
>JALRCK010000053.1 GCA_023262305.1 Deltaproteobacteria bacterium | reverse complement strand
CGAACTCCGGTCGGCACGTTCTGCGATGCACTGGGGCCGTGTCTGGCGCTTGGGTATGCAATCGGGCGTCTCGGGTGTCAGCTTTCTGGCGATGGTGATTACGGTATCGCAACGACGGGTTTTTGGGGGATGTCGTATGCGACAGGAGTTGTTCCAACTCCTCCAGGAGTTTTGGTGTACCCAACGCCGCTTTTTGAGTCGACTCTCTCTCTCGTTGTGTTAATGATACTACTCAAAGTTGAGGCGAGCTCCACGATTCTTGTGGAGCGCTTTCAACGTTTCGGGTTGTATCTCGTGCTCATATCACTTGAGCGCCTTTTCCTTGAAGGATTCAGGATTAATCCCGTCGTGGCTTGGGGGATGAGTGAGGCTCAGATTATTGCCCTCTCTCTCATAGCGTTGGGTGGTGTGCTGATCCTTCGCGGACGCAAGACAACAGCCGTTTTTAAGTAGAGGTTTTATGGGGGTTGCAGTGCCGTGAGCAACGCTCGCGGTTCAGTAGGCTTTGGGGGAAGCACTACATGACCATGGGACCAGTACATCAAAACCGATCCGGTAGAGTCAGCGACAGCACGACTCCGACTGCTGTGCGACAGCTTGAGCGAGAAATGGTGAGTTTGTCTCAGCGCTCTCGTCAGCTCAGCTCGCAGCTTCCTGCGCTATCCGAGCTTGTTGTCGCGATCGACTCTACGCAGCAGAGATCTCTTCTCTCTCGAATCGTTGAGTGTGAGTTGGCAGTAGTAGCGGAGATAGATTCGATATCTACTCTTCGGCGCCAGGTCTCGGCTAAGAGCTTCTCAAAGTACACTTCGTTGTTTGATGAAGCGTGTGAGCGTCAGTTGCTGGTTGTGGATCTTAAGAATCGCGCGGAGGCGCTCTTTGTGAGCAGCACAAGCGTACCCGTGGGGGTTCCACTGGTTTCCAAAAAGCAGACCGCGGATCTGTTGGACGCCTTTCACGTGCATCGAAAGGCGTTCTGGAGTTTGATGTATCGAGTTCCAGCGATCCAGCGTCATGTGCTTCAGGAGCTGACTGAAGCGACGACTGCCGCCCGAGTTCCGAGCCTTGTCGTGCATCGAGATAGCTCAGCGAAGGTGGATGAGGCGCGCGTGAGGAGCGTCGTGCGACGGGTTGTTACGCGGGTGGATCGGCTTATCAATCCCTCGTCAGCAAGAGTGTCGCGCTCGAACAGGGAAGAGGCTGCCAAAGCATTGCTTACAACCCCGATAGCCCCGGAAAAGCTCAATGAACAGATGGTGATTTTGCGGCAAGGCGCGGATCGGCTCGCGGATCTTGAGACTCGACTGAAGTGTGACTATGGAAACGTGCGATCGAAGGCGGCTCAGAAGGATCCGTTGTTTCCTGAATGGCGAGATCTAGCGCGAGATTTTGGTGGGGGCGCGCTGCATGCTCGAAAGCTTGTGTTCGAATTGGCTCGTGCCCAGAGTCCGTACCTTAGAATTCGCCAATACCTCACTACGGCGAACCTTCCTTTTGTGAAGAGGATAATCAGCTACTCAAGAAAGTTTATTCCCTCCAAAGATGACATCGTTCAAGAGGGCGCGCTCGGTTTCATGCATGCGATAGAGAAGTATGATCGCAAGAGTGGCTTTGCTCTTCTCACCTACGCGGGGTTTTGGGTCCGACAGTTGGCACTTCGAGGGTACGAGCGGACGACTAACATGGTGTATATCCCAAGTCGGTTCTACGGCGCCCTCGTAAAGCTACGTTATGAGCTTGTGCTCGATCCCCGTGGCAGTGACCAGACTTTTGGAAAGAAACTCGGCCTGCGAGCGCGCGAAGTGAAAGCTCTGAGGCCTTTCATTAATGAGCCGCAACGTATCGATCGAAAAGCGCAGACGGTAGATGCCTCGCCCGCAAGCCTCCTCCCGGCGCGCGAAGCTTCGCCAGAGGCGTCGATCAATGATGGGATGCAACGCGAGCACGTCAATCAGCAGATCAAAGCGATCCTGGGAGAGCTTCCTGAGAGGGAGCGATTGGTCATCATGGAACGCTTCGGTCTTGATGGAAAAGGCGAGCGAACGCTCACGCAGATCGCAACTGAGATGGGACTCACCAAGGAGCGAGTGCGGCAGATCCAAAAGCAGATCCTCAATCGTTTGCGGGAGGGAGGTTTCGGTAAACGACTCAGGAAGATCGCCGACGAGATTGAGTAGGAATTCGCGCTAACTGAGAGAACTTCTCCTGTTACCCATTCTCTTGTAGTCGGGTTCCTCTGGTCGGTGATTCTCGTGCGAAAAGCGACTAGGGTGCGGAGTTAGGTGAGTTGACGAGTGATCTTTTGTGGCTGGGAGCACGCAAAGAGCCTTCGATCGTAAAGAAAACCAGCACCATAGGCGATAGTGCTCGTGATGGGCCGACACGTTCGGGCCCTGGGCCCGAGCTATTATTCCGAGGACAACAGAACAAGGGGTTCCCCTGAATCAGGGACCCATGCGCCAAGAATCAAAGAACCTGGCTACGTCGTTCTGATGCGGACAGTGTCTGCCGCCGCCGCGCGATTTTTTTCAAAGCTGCTGTTTGTATATCGTTTTGAGCTTCTCTACTTGGTCCCCCTTATCGTTGTTCTACTCTCCATAATTTTATGGGCGTTCTACCGTGCACAACCTCCGGTCCCTCTCACGATTATAGCGAATGCCCAGTCGCCGCCAAATTATTTTTCACAAAATGTTTTTCCCCTCTCTTTTGCGATCGTCTCGTCTGACAAGGAAGTTACATCGTATCCCCGTGTTCGCCGTGAAACTCTTGTTGCGCGCGATAACCGGGCGAAATCCGAAAAAGCTCGACAAACTATTGGTAGTCCTCCTCGATCTCCAGAGGATGATGAAAGCTTTATCCATCCTTCCCAACGCGCATCGTCTCCGATTGTGACACTGATCGGAGCAGCCGCTCTCGCGAGTGTAGCGATTCTTCATGATAGCCCATCATTACGAATGAAATATCGGAAGAGGGGACGTGCTCCGCCACGTGCACGGGACGTTCAAGCCATGACTCGGGGAGATTCAGGTGAAGGAGGCTCTTACGCGACATTTAAGTTCGGGATACTGGCTTTTATTGACACTGCGACACCAACCAGTACTCCCACTGAAACCCCGACAGATACCCCAACAGAAACTCCCACGAATACTCCGACAGAAACGCCCTCTGCAACTCCAACTGTAACGCCGACAGAGACCTCTACGACTACTCCGACGGAGACAGCCACCGCCTCCCCAACCAATACTGCAACTGAGACACCAACCGAGACAGCGACCAGTACACCAACTGAAACGCCGACCGACACTCCAACGAGCACTCCAACCGAGACGCCGACGAACACGGCCACGGCAACGCCGACGCACACACCTACCGTAACGCCGACTGAAACGCCAACTCAGACACCGACGCACACTCCGACCGAAACACCAACCGAAACTCCGACCGAGACTCCAACGAATACGCCAACGGAGACTCCCACGGTGACGCCGACGCGCACACCTACCGAAACGCCGACAGAAACACCCACGGAGACTCCTACAAACACTCCAACGGAGACGCCGACCACTACGCCAACGGACACACCGACAAATACTCCGACTGAAACGCCAACTGAGACCCCTACGAATACTCCAACAGAGACTCCGACGGTGACACCAACCGAGACTCCTACCATCACTCCGACCGAAACTCCCACATCTACGCCGACAGAAACCCCAACAGAGACCTCCACGGTCACTCCAACCGAAACCCCAACCAACACGCCGACAGAGACTCCAACCGTTACTCCGACGGAGACTCCAACGGTTACTCCAACTGAAACTCCAACAAGTACCCCGACCGAAACTCCGACAGAGACTCCAACCCTTACCCCAACCGAGACCGCAACAAGCTCGCCAACAACGACACCAACACAAACTCCAACAGCGAGCCCAACGATCACCCCGACTGACACACCAACTGAAACTCCAACGGAGACCCCTACAGAGACGCCAACAAATACTCCAACGGCCACACCTACCGTTACTCCGACGGAGACCCCGACGGAGACTCCGTCTGAAACTCCGACGATCACGCCCACCGACACACCGACACAAACTCCGACCGAGACCCCGACCGAGACACCAACTACCACTCCAACAGAGACCCCGACCAACACACCAACGGTCACTCCGACGAGTACCCCAACTCACACGCCAACAGATACGCCGACTAATACTCCAACTGAAACGCCGACTATCACTCCAACAGAGACGCCAACAGCAACGGCAACCGAAACGCCCACTGAGACGCCAACGCAAACGCCTACGGGAACTGCAACCGAAACTCCAACTGAAACCCCGACATCAACGCCAACGGTCACACCGACCATCACGCCCACGGTCACTCCGACAGAGACGGTGACGAATACGCCGACGGAGACCCCAACTGTCACTCCAACGCACTCACCGTCGGTTACTCCAACCGTTACTCCAACAGCGACTCCCTCGAGAACGCCAACAACTACCCCGACGGTGACTCCTACCTCGACCGCTACGGTTACACCGACGTACACGCCCACCTGGACACCGACTCAAACGCCAACGGCTACTCCAACTGCAACCCCGACAACGCAGATGTCATTCCTAACGATTAGAATCGAGCGAGATGAGACTCCGCTCCCCGCGGTGCCGTTAGTAATCAATGGAATGTCAGAGGTCACGGACGATGCGGGTGAGGTAAGCAAATACTTTGTGAGCAAAGCGCCGGTCAGGATTGAGTCGGGGATCTCTGCTGTGCTCTTTGAGCCAGTGGAGAGTACGGGGCTCGATCTTGAAGCCTTTAATCCGGTCACGATAGCGGCCTCGGTGCTCGTTGCCCCGTACCTGAGTGATGCTGAGCAGTGTGAGGTCTCGGTTGGAGGCGAGCGAAGCGTGTTCATGAGGTATGTAAACTATTCGTCGATGGGTCTTGATGTGCCGGTGGGTGGGATGAATACCTTCCTGACAGTGGGAGAGGGTGGTCCTGAATCGCTCTTTGCACCGGGCTTGAATGGATTCCTGACGCCTCTCGATACCTTCTACGATGGTGCGGGATATAGTGGGGCGTGGGTGCTCTTTGGTCGATTTGTGCCGCTTCAATTCCCGTTGCCGGTGTGTACGGACTCTGGAACTGGGGGCGATTGTTCGGTGATCACCTCGCGCGATCTCAAGCCGATTCGTGATCACTTTAAGTCGGCTGTGAAGCGCTACAACGATGTCGCCGATAGGGTCGTGGGTCGCATGCGAGGATACTCCGATGATCAGGAGAGGGCTCGTCGGTGGCGCCGTGATTTCAGGGAGCGTGGGGAGCGGTTCCTGAACATGATTACCCGTCGGTTGCGAAGGATCGGTCCCCCTGTCTTCTACTGTGCGGCTCCCCCTCCGCAGTGTGAGGTGATCCCGTTCCCGCAACCCCTGGTGCAGTACTATTTTGAGCGTATGGTCGGTCGTAGGCCTCCGCGGCTTCTGGGGGAGATTTCGGATATGACGAAGCGGGATAAGCGGCGATTGGCGAGATTGCTTGCCAAGTATCCCCAGGTTTATCACCGCTGTCCCCTTTAATATCAGTATGTAAGCGGAAAAAACGGAGGTAGGCGCGTAGGTATCGGGATTGTGTCTTTTTGAGTTCCTCAGAGTGGTGCAACATAAGGGCTGCTACCACAGCTTTTCATTTCATGACTTCCGGCTACTCTTCATATTCATCGTCTTTGTGGCGCTCTCTGTTGGCACGTCAATTCATAGTGCTCTCGATGGTCGTCTCTCATGCGGGGTGCGGAGTGATCAAGGAGAAGCCGAAGTCTCAGGTCGATGAGATGTCGGCCGTATCTCAACCGATGTCATCTGAGAAGGCTAAGGCTGTTTTGGGTGAGGTTGGTAGTAATTTTGTCTATGGTCCGGGTCTTGGGGACGCCGCCGTTAATCTTGGCGCGGTTATCGTGTTTCCCCCTTTTTTGGTGTATCTTCTTGGTAATACGGCGCTTTCACTCAGTGGCTACCAGCCGGTGACGGTTTCATCTCTTTTACCGGAGGATGCAGGAAAGGCGTGGTCAAATGGCTACGATACAGTAGTATCTGGACCGGGAAGAGTTGCCGCTGCTGCTGCCGGGCGAGAGTACCGGAGCCAAGAGGTGGCGGATGAGCGGCTGCGTAACGTGCTTGCGGAGGAGTCTCCTCCCGCTGATCGGGCGCAAATGAAGGGTAATTAAGAGATGTCGCGAAGAGTAGGTTTAGTCGTCAGGGCGGGAAATAAGAAGGCGGTTGATCTCGCTAAGGAGCTTGTCGAGTGGTGCAAGGAGCGCAAGCTCGAACTTGACGTTGACGCGCAGGCGGCGAAGTCCCTGAGTCTCGGCTCTTCTGGGCTCTCTCATCGTGAGATTGTAGAGCGAGCTGATCCGATAGTTACCTTAGGTGGAGATGGAACTTTGATCGGAGCCGCCCGCTATGTGCGGGGGCGTTCCCCTCTCTTTGTCGGAGTAAACTTCGGGAACCTCGGATTTCTCACGGAGGTTCGACCTCAGGAGCTCTTCTCGGTTCTGGAGCAGGCTCTGGAAAACAAGGTAACCTCAGCTGAGCGAGTGCTGCTCTTCGTTCAGGTGATTCGGGATGGTTCAGTGATTTTCGAGTCTCAGGCTGTTAACGATGCGGTTGTGCAGAAGGGCGCTCGTTCGCCATTGCCTGAGTTGGATCTCTCTGTGAATGAGCATGATGTTGCGCGCATCCGTGCGGATGGAATTATTATTGCAACGCCGACCGGGTCGACAGCGTACTCTCTTGCTGCTGGCGGATCGATTGCTCATCCGTCTTTGAGTGTCTTCTTGGTTACCCCAGTGTGTCCGCACTCGCTTACGAATCGGCCTCTCATTCTTCCGGGGTCGAGCACGGTGGGCGTGAAGCTTCCGCATTTCAAGGAGGATGCATGGGTCACAATCGATGGACAGGTCTCTCAACAGCTCAAATCCGGGGACTTCGTGAGGATCACTCAAGCGAAGCAAACCGTTAGGTTCGTAATCTCACCTGACAAGAGCTACTTTGATATCTTGCGCACGAAGCTCAACTGGGGAGTGCCAAATAAAGCTGACTAGCCTCTCGCGCGACGGCTCGACTAGACGTAGTTCAATCTCACATGGAACCGAACGATACCTCCCATCTTACTCCTGAGCCTGTGCCATGCGAGATGTGTGGGCGGGTGTTTCCATACTGTGTGTGTGAACACACTACGCCAATTAAGGCTAAGACCAAGATCTTGGTTCTGCAGCATCCGCAAGAGCCGGGTGTTGACATCGGAACGGCTCCTATACTTAAGGCGTCTTTTCCCGGCACGGTGCTTCGCACTGGATTATCGTGGCCAAACTTCAAGAAAGCGATCGGGCGCGAGGATGTCGAGAATCGCCGGTGGGGGGTGCTCTACTTGGGAAGTGTGCGGGTTGAGGATCTGCCGAAGGATCGCGCGCTCTTTGTGGTTGATAAGAAGGGCGATCCACGTGATGACCAGGATAAGGTCTTGCGTGAGCTTGAGGGGATCGTGGTGCTCGATGGAACGTGGAGCCAAGCGAAGACTCTGTGGTGGCGAAATGCTTGGTTGCTGAAGTTGCCGCGCATCGTGATTCGTTCTTCTCGCCGGTCCCTGTATGATCAGATTCGAAAAGAGCCCCGCCACGGTTGTCTCTCAACGGTTGAAACTGTTGGAGAGGTTCTCCAGGCTCTTGAGCGGCGAGACGATATTCAGCCAACGCTCGACAAGCCTCTCGCCGAGCTGATCGGTCGATTGAAAAAGAATCGTCCGCCTGGCACTGGACGGGGTGCTGCCCGAAGGGATTGGCGCCGGCGGCGACGGTAAGGCGATTAAACAATAAAACCAACTCATTATCCTGTGTTGAAGGGGGCGGGCCTGCAGCCCGTAAGAACCTTATAGGAAGGGCGTCTCATCAGATGATATAATCTCCGAAAGTGCATCAATGGCTTAGCAATCAGGTTTTCTAAAGGCGAAGGCTTATGGAAGAGGGTAAAACCCACGCAGTCCTCGACGCGCAAACCGTTCAAGAGTGCCAAATTGAGCAAAACTGGAGCGCGTACTCCGCTCAAGACCACAAAACGTGGGAGACCCTCTTCAACCGTCAGATAGCTACTCTCAAGGGGCATGTCTGCTCGGAATACTTCGCTGGGCTCAAAACCCTCGGTCTTGTTGCTGAGACCGTTCCAGACTTTGAGAAGATGAATAGAAACCTCCGCGCCGCCACGGGATGGGAGGTTATCGCGGTGCCGGGTCTCATTGCGTCTCGACCGTTTTTCACGATGCTCGCCAATAAGCAGTTTCCTGCGGGGACGTTCATTCGAACTCCCGAGCAGCTCGACTATCTTGAGGAACCCGACATCTTTCATGATGTCTTCGGACACGTGCCTCTGCTGACACATCCGGCATACGCGGCATACATGCAGGAATACGGAAGGGCAGGGCTCACCGCGATGGACCACAAAGGGGTGAAGTTTCTTGCGCGCCTGAATTGGTACACGATTGAGTTCGGGCTGATTAAGGACAAGGGTGACATTAAGGCTTACGGCGCGGGGATTATGTCCTCATACGGTGAAGCAAAATATGTGATGCAGGATCCTTCGCCGAATTTCTTGCAGTTTGAGCTCGAGCGTGTGCTTCGCACTGGGTACTACATCGATGATTTCCAGGCGTCCTATTTTACGATCGACAGCTTTGATGCGCTGTTTAAGGAGTGCATTGAGCGTCCCTTCGTTCCGCTCTACGAGGTGTGTCGAAACAAGCCCACGCTCACTCCATTCGAGGTGACGGACTCGGACAAGGTTTTGCGACAGGGGACGGGGGAGTATTGGAAGAGCTTTCCTGCAACGAAGACGAAGCTCAAGTAATTTCAGCAACGAACGGAATCCGCACAGCTGCTATCTCTCGTGCGCTAGAAGGATACGCTCTGTATGAAGAGTTTGGAGTAGAGGCGAGTTACTCTCACGATCATCTTTTTGCCGCTACCGGATGGGGCTGTCACCGAGCCGCGCGCGCCGGAGGCACCGTGAACGAAGTCGATCCGTGCTCCTGAAGATATTCTTCCTCGAAAGACTTGTGCGTTTTGAGGGAGGCTTCGCCAGCTGCGGGTGTCAGCGACCTCTGACAGTACGTTGTATACTGCGACGGCTCCGCCTGCGAGGATTCCGCCGTGTTTTGAAGCGAGTGCTGATGCGGCACCTTTGATAGAGGCTCGGACGATCTGCCGAATGATCATGGCAACGGCGCTCTCTTCGTACGCTTTTACAGCAAGAGCATCCATTGCGCAGATCCGTTCAGTGCGTCCTAAGGAGGCTCCACCTTGTGAGACGGAGAGGGGGGACACGGGTGACTTAGAGGTTTTGTAGATTGGGATTGCGAGCGACGTGAGTCCGGGGGCGCTTGGAATCGGTATGGGAATAGGGAAGGACACTGCTGTTTTTCCGGGAATAATTCCATCCTCAAAGAGGACGATAACCTCACTATCGCTTTGAGAGAGCATCTTGGCTGATTTGAAAACAGATGGGAATCGTTTCGAAAATTCCCCGATGTCATCTGTCATGCTGAGGGACTTCGCCAGGCGTGCTACGTCCCGTTGAATCGTTACGTTGGAAGGCGCTATCTCCAGAGCTTTTTTGTAGTCGATGTATGCGTCATTTGGTTCTCCCAGCAACTCATGCACAACTGCAGAGAGGTAAAATGTGTATGCGTTTTGGAAGGAGTTCTTGACCTGGGCAGCGACGGCTTTGGAGCTTCCGAGCATGGAGTCGATCTTTTTCGCAAAAGGTCTGGTCTCCATATCGTTCTTCTTTGCCTCTTCCTCCGCGTCGATAACTTCATCTTCATGGTCTTTGAGCGCGCGCTCTTGGGCGGCGTTTGCTCGGCGTACCTCGACACCGGCGTCCTCAATATTATTAAGCATAAGATAGTTCAGGGCTTGATAGTGATACGCCAGAACGCGCTCGAACGCCGGAGGAGCATACGGAATGAGGTT
>JALRCK010000539.1 GCA_023262305.1 Deltaproteobacteria bacterium | reverse complement strand
TCAATCTTGGTAAGCAAACTATTGTTTCTAAAGATGTAGCATGGGTAGTTGGTACATGCGGGAAGCGAGTTCCTTATCGTTTGGATAGCGATGAGAGTCTCTCTTTTGCTTCCCGAGCGGGTCCAGGTCGGTTACGAAATCGACCTGGACCCGCGGTGAAATTGGTTTTTCATGCGGGTTTTCTATTCGAAACTCATCTCGAAAGGAAAAAGATGAGACGAAAATTCAGGGAGGTTAAGCCTCCCGAGTTCTTGGAGGGGTTTGTACACTCCTCCTCGGTCGTGAGACTGCGGCTATTGGGCCGCGACCAGGGAGGTCTGGCCGTCCCCACCTCGTGGGGCACGCCTTACCATCACCTCCAGCTGCTGTGCCGGCTGACGGGGGTGGAGGTAGACCTCCGGGCTGTTGGGCTCCTCCCCCGGCGGGGAGAGGCCTACAGCGAAGCGCAATGGGTGGAGCTGATGAGCTCCGCCCTGGTCGCGGCTAGCATCGCGGCTGCATACATGTGCGATGAGCGAGCCCAGCTCATCGACGCAAGTGTGCGTCGCGATGAACCGCAGATCGAGGTCACGTTCTTGAACATGACCTCGGAGCTTCTGTCCTCGACCCGCCAGGAGCGGGAATTTGGAAGGCCAGAAGAGGATTTCGCGGAGGGACACGCGAAAGTCAGTTATGTTGCCTCAATGGGGGCAGAAGACCTGGACAACATGTTCCGGGTCTCTTCCCTTCTCAGCTTTTTTTCGTGCACCGCATCGCTCTTCATCCGAGCGAAGGTGCACCGTGGGGCTGATCAGAGCCCCCAACAGGTACTGAACGCCACAATCGAGACCGTCAGTGACACGATTGAGGCATTCTACTTCGGCTAGTTATTTCTTCAGACCGCGCACAGAAGGGAGGTGTTTTTAGTAAGGTTTTACTATCACCGCGCGGTCTCCCTACTCTTGGTTATGACTACCCCCTTTACCATCGATCACGCATGCTATCTCTTCTTGTCTGGCTTCGACTCCATCGTAAAAGTCCGCGGCTCAGATAGCGGCAGGATGGATACCGTCTCAAGGCTATTCAAGGCAGCCAGAAAACGATTGTATTCATCGTGCCCTCTATATTTTACGCTGGAGCTATCCCAGTAGGCATGAACGATCGCGAGGTATTCGGCTGGAGAATAGCTCTCTCGCTCAAACTCAGGCTGGAGGGCTTTAATGCCCAAGGTGCAATGCGTTGACCACGGCATCTCCCGCGGTACTAGCCCCTGAAGAATCAGCGGATTCAACCTGTACGACAGCTCGGGAATCCACTGTACCCGCTCCCCTTCCGGAGGCGCATGATACGGAGCGTTGAATTGGCGATACCCCCACGACCGCCACACATCCAATCGCTCACTGGCACTAATACCCGATACCTCATCAAGCGCGTGTTGTCGCTCGGACAACAGTAGCGGGTCATGGAACTCGCCCAGCATAATTGAGGCCCCTCGATTTCTGGCAGACCTCTCCAAGTATTCTACGAGCCTTGAGCCTAACTTGAGCCCTCGTGCCTCATCGCTTACCCAGATATACTCAATAACGCCAAATTTCGGCCCGATACTGGGGGTGAGCACCTGATACTGCGCGCCACCGACCAACTTCCCCTTGTGAAGGCAGCAGAACGTTCGTAAAGCGGTCTTTGGAGCGGTCTGCTTGTAGCGCAACAGTGGCTCAAACGGAACCTCACTTGGATCCAAGAATGCCCGACGCAATCCTTCATAGTATCCCTTAAAGAGCTCTGTGGCTGCGCCCTCGCTCGTCTTGAATGCGTCCCGAAGCGATACCATCTCAAGGTCTGAGGGGACCTCAAGAGAGTCGATCGACTTCAGCGTTGAGTCATCTTTGTCTCGTCGGTGTACCATCTCTCACCCGCGCGGGCCTGACAGGACCCTCTCCTCAGCCAGATACGACAAATGTAATAGTCCTCGGACGCTGCGAGGTCAAAAACACCTCGGTTTCTCGCCACCATTCCGTTGAGCCTCTCGTCGCCGGAGAAACA
>JALRCK010000538.1 GCA_023262305.1 Deltaproteobacteria bacterium | reverse complement strand
GGAGGGATGTGCTGAAGATGAGAGAGCAAACCATGGCAGCCCGTTGCCCGAGAATGCGTGTCGTGAAGAGGTAGAGGATCAAGGTAATCGCCACACCGCTGAGCACTCCGGGTAGGCGAGCTGAGAAATTGTTGAGCCCAAAGAGCTCGTAGGAGGTGTTAATCAGCCAAAAATGGAGTGGGGGCTTGCCGAGATAGGGCTTCTCGATGCCCTTGAAGATAATCCATGGAGTGACCCAGTCATTTCGCTCAACCATCAGCTGTGATGTGGTGGCATACCTCCCTTCGGTGGTGTCAAAGAGGTCCGGTCCCCCCAGGGTGAGGAGTCGGATTAAAACTACGGTTGCCAAAATAATAAGGTAGGGCCGGGCCCAGGTTGTTGTTTTCTCGTTCACTCAGTGCCTCTTCTGCAGCGGTGCAAAGGGTAACATACCCATGTTGAATTAGCCAAAGACGCCTCGCCGAATGGCTGAGACGTCCACATCAGTGATTTATTCCTGCAATCAGTTGATCCCCTTAAAATTTTTCGTTGGGGAAGTGGTCCTTGGTGAAGCGCCCGTTCATCTTATCAAAGAGGGGGGAGAGCCCTTAACAGAGCGATTGTATCCCTCATCGGACAAGGGCGATCTCTTCCAGGTGCTACACGCGTGCGAATACTTCTGCTCCTATCACTAATGCTCATCTCCGGGTGCTTCCGGATCTCTGGAGACTCTTGGTACCAAGGGCCGCCTCCCCGTCCGGCTGCCATGGAGGAGTACTATAAAGCTACATCCGCATATGGCAATTTTCGAACTGAGATCGTTCAGGATACTGACCTCTATACGCTTAAGCACATCACGATCGAGTCATATGCTGGACCGATCGTCATCGATTACTTTGAGGGTCGAGAGAAAACGGACCACTTGGTGCTTGTGTTTCCCGTCCTTGGGGGAAAGAACTTCATCGAGAAGCACATTGCAAAGTATCTCGTAGAGTCAGGTTTTGACGCTGCAATCGTTAATCGGAGTAACGAATTTAAAGACCCCAAGATGTTCGACCAGCTTGAGGAGATCTTCCGGCTCAACGTGATTCGTGATCGACTGGCGCTCGATTTCTTTGAGACCGAACTCGGAAAGAAGAGGTTTGGCACCTTTGGTATCAGTCGGGGTGCTATCAATGTCGCTCTGACTGCGGGTATCGATAAGCGGCTTAAGTACAACGTGCTCGTCCTCGGGGGGACCGACCTCGTTCACCTCTTCAAGGACTCAAACCAGGCACGCATCGAAAAGTACATTCAATCCGTGCGGGATGAGAAGGGATTCACCGAAGAGCAGTTCTTCACTGCTCTTCAGCGACAGTTGAGAACGGACCCTAAAAACACCGCGCAGTACATGGACGGAAAGAATACCCTGCTTATCCTCGGTATCTTCGACCGCACGGTGCCATTTACCTACGGACTTAAGCTCAGGGATCAAATCGGACGGCCTGACACGATATTTTTGATGGCAGACCACTATGTAGGACTGCTCTACACTCAGACGGTATCAGTTGTACCTCCCAGCAAGGACAAGGGAGGTTTGTTCCCGTTCCCTTACGTTGAGGAGGAGGCGGTTCAATTTTACGATCGCTCGTTCAACAATTCGTGGAGCTGGTCGATCCTTCCCTATCGAATCATCCAAGAGCCGGTCAACCTGATCGCTGAAGCTGCCGCTGAGGTTGGGTCGCTCTTCGAGTGGATGTTTGGGGGAGCGTGTAAGGTTACTCCACGAGAGGAGTCCGTTGAGTATTGGGTTAAGGCGGTGGACGGGATGAACGGCGACGAGGCGAATGACGCGTCAGTGGCGACCGTGCGATTGAGCCAGGATAAAAAACTATAAACGGGAGGTCGTAGACCGCCCGTAAGGGTCGCCCCTCTTGATGAGGCCCATGGAGGGGCGGGCTACGACCGACCGTAAGGATCGCCCTTCTTGATGAGGCCCATGGAGGGGCGGGCTACGACCGCCCGTAAGGATCGCCCTTCTTGATGAGGCCCATGTGTTTCATCAAGGTTGTT
>JALRCK010000537.1 GCA_023262305.1 Deltaproteobacteria bacterium | reverse complement strand
GAGTTATTAGATGTGATCGCTGCCTAGTTGCTCCCAGTTTCTTTGCCTTGCGAGGCGTATAGTTCGGTGTTACTCCAAGGGGTTGATGAACTTATCTAGGTAACTTAATCCTCATGTCATCTCTCTCACCTGACGAATCTTCGCGTCGCCCTGAGGAGGGTGATAACCCGCTCAAGGGGCAGTCTCTGAGTGGCATTGAGAGGGTATCTTTTAATGGTCTGGGTCGAGAGAGCGTTGAATACTGCAGGGCGCTCGTCTCGCTCTGTCTCTTAGCTCATTCCAGACGGATCGTCTCGCTGGATGAAGCGGCGCGAGAAGCCGTGAGAGAGATCGATCTCTTTGAGTGGAGCCAGCCGTATCCAAAAGATGTAACGCCTCGGTCATTTCCGTTCTTTCCCAGTGACTATCTCAAGCACCAAGAATTGACTCGGCTCGAAGCGGAACGCAGTGCTATGAGGCGCGCCCAAGCTGAGGGAGAACCCTTTCGGGGGGCGCCCCGAGCGGAGCCGGTTCACCCCAATACTCCGATCTCTCTTCACATGTCGTTGGTGAACATTGAGCAATCTATCGATGAGATTTTTGATGGGTTGAGGCGTAGGTGTACGAGCGGAATCTCTGCTCCCGAGGGTAAGATTCGGCTCACCAATTTTGGTGAGATTCTCCGACCGCTTCTTCTCAACAAGCCGACCGACACAGGTGCGCAGATCATGCGTATGGTCTTGCGCGCTGAGGAGAGCGGCGGCAAAGCGACTCGGAGGCCTATCGTTGAGCATATGCAAGACCTCTGGGAAGTTGCCCATGCGACACAACCAAATAAGGGCGCTCGCCTTGAAGCGTTTAACATGCACCTGCGCAAGCTCGGAGTGGCGATGCTTGAGGGGCAGGTTTCGTTTGAGAGAGAAGATCTCCACACACGATCGAAGCGGATCCTCTGTGAGGGGCATGTAGATACGTTCCTGAGCGAGGCCCGCACGAGAGCTCAGTTAAACCGCTACCATGAAGCATATCAGTGGCTGCGCGGGTTCGATGCCGGTCAGCATGGGTCAGTGCCCTACGCGAGTTGGCACCCGGAAGCAAAAGAGGAATCCTTCAATGAAGCCTACAGGATCGTGGCGAGGAATCGGCACCTCTCCTACCACTTTTTCAACCGGCTCCGCATGGAGACTCGCACGTTAGGGCGCGAGCTCTCGCTCTTCCGGGAGTTCGCCCTGGAGAACTTTGAAGACGTTCGTTTTGTGCGGAGTGATAACATCGATCTCCCTCCGGGGGGTGGAACGGTGATGTCGGGAGCCAATGTTGAGAAGCTCTTTCATGGGCTCAACCCCGATCGCGGTGTGCTGCATGAGTATCAGAGAAATAAGTCGTTGTGGTTCGCTGATCAGGTCGGTAGTTTTGGCTCCGCTACCTTTGCCGCTCTTCGGCAGTGGTTCGGCGTCTCGGCTGACTCACGGGATTTCTACCTCTTTGGCACGCGCTACTATTTTATCTTCGACAACAATCACTTTAGTGGCTCGTACCTCTATGGCTACGGGATCCCCGCTGTGGTTGTAGAGGCGAAGCTGCGCGAGGCCACGTTTGGGTTGGATGAGGTTTCCACCTCAGCCCGCGATTCCTATGCAACGAAGCTCTCTATTCCGGATCTCCTTATGGCCACTCGCAGCGCCGGCATGAATCCACTCTTACTGGGCCACATGTCGCCCCTCTTTGGAGGGATGTGCAACGCTCTGCCCGTTGGATCTAAGCCCGTATTTCAGTGGGAGCTTAAGCATCAGACCTCCGTGTGGCGAGATGTGTACGGACACGTGCACTGGCCCTGGCTTGTCAATTCGTTCCGCGACAACCGACCGAAAGTCGACGAGACGATTCGGGACCGTGCCAAGTATGATCGATTAATTCGATCCTTCTCGGTTTCTAGCCAAAAGTTAATCGAGGCCTTCCGGCACCGCTACGCGGCGTGGAAGAACGATATGACACCTGGCGATGAGGCGGCTCCGAGGATGCTCGCGGTGGCATACGACATCTATCGCGATCACGAACAGAAAGGATCT
>JALRCK010000536.1 GCA_023262305.1 Deltaproteobacteria bacterium | reverse complement strand
AAGACCGTTACTGGAAGCGAGTTCCTTTGGAAGTCTGAGATCTCGCATCACATCTACCCAACTGACAAACGAGCCGCGGGACCGGCGTTCATTTGCAATAAGGTGTGCCCGAAGAAGTGGCCGCTCAATATATACTACTCCGATGGAACAAGAGCCGCTCGGCTTGGCTACTACGGAACGTACCGCACGACCGGTAAACCCCGCGCGTATTGCGCGACAAAGGGAGCGCCAGCGTGCTCCATCGAAACGATCTCGAAGGACTCAAAGGCTACGGGACGTGATAGGTGTGTGTATCTGAAAACTTCAGACAACACCTGCTATCAGGTTAAGCCGGTGAGCCGAACGGGACGACCGTAGTAAGAGGTCGCCACACGGCATGGAAGCCAGGGCTAAGCTCTGGCTTTTTTTGCCCTCAGACAACTGCATGAGCGCGGTTTTTGGGCAAGGCTCTCTACGCGCCCCACGGTACCCACGCTCCATCGACACCAGAGTTCGTACATGTCCAGATCAGTTCTTCCCCGTGCCATTTGGTCATTTGAAGACCTATACAAATGACATTCCCTTAGACGCCTGATACCCTGGCACATTATGCCCCCTATCGCGCCAAACCTCCGTCCCGAAGTTCAAACGTGTGCTCCGCACGACTCAACGACCCTCGCCGCCCTGATTTACAAGGATCTCACCAGTCCCTCCAGAGGAGGGGTCTCAACGGAGGTGCGCGAGCTTATTACGCCGTATCTGATCGTTGATCCAACATCAGACCATTTTCTCCATATTCACCGGGCCGCCGCGCCCCTTCCAGCGGCCTCAAAACTCTCACAGACGCTCTCAGTCGAGGACTTTCGAGACTTCCTTACCCATGAAGCGGGCCCGCTTCAGGACCAGTACCTGAATTTCAAGACTCGCGGTCACACTGGATGCGCTCTTGTAGCATGCGAAGCCACAGCTCGACTCAATCGCCGGATACGCGGCTGCGCGGACAACGAGGTGACCGCGGACGGAATTCATCAATATAGCGTGGTATCAGTTGAGGGGCGAAACTACTGGCTTGATTTTACCATCGACCAATTTGTGGCCTACCATGAAATCGTTGAGCGACATCGACTGTTCGGCTCGATGCGCGTTGTAACACCTCGTCCCTCGTATGCGGGCACCCTAGTTATGCCATTGTGCCGGCCTTGAGGCATGTGCGGGTCGAAATGAGCAAGCGATACAACGGAACGTGCGAGTATTGGGCTGAGAGACCTTAGGCAGCTTCGCGCACACCGATCTGCCACCGTCTGTAGAACATCTCGAGCACACCCGGATACTTCTGCTCGACCTTGTCGATCACCATCCCCAGTATGTACTGCTGGTCGGTGTGCAAATTTGCAGGATTGGGAAGTTGGGCGATGATTGCAAAAGCGATCTCTTGCTCATGAACGAGGCATCGAGCGGCGACCGATACCTTCGTCGAGATATCGAGGATATCAAACACTACGTTGTGCTCAATCGCGGCCTGGAATGACGATGCGAGCTCGCGAATGATGCGGTGAACCACTTGAGCAGACACCTCACCCGGATAGTTGGTGATGCCAAAACACCATCCATCGATCTCTATCTGGAAGACCTCATCAAATCTGTTCTTTACTTGAAATTGGTTCGTATCACCCGTATTCATATCACCCCGTTCTTACGCTGCTGCTATTAAGTCCATTGGATCAAAGTCAATCGGTCGAATTCCCTCGTACGGGCTCACCACGGATCGGGGGAATTCGATGCACTGCCTCTTCTTCTTGTTATTTTCATCACCGTCGTCATCTGCAATCTCACTGGGAGACGCAACATCCATGATACTTCTGGCGACATACACCAGAGCCATCGTCCTGATATCATCAACGACCTTGCACTCCCGAGCCTCGCTCAGCGAATCGGGGAGACGGGTAAGCATTCCGAGCTTGTCGTATGTGGCGGCGATCTGCCGAATCATCTCTACCTGAATATCCATTCGCTCAGAGGGCTCAATTCCCAAACGCTCCGGGTCCAGGATGCGCTTTTGCTGGGCTACG
>JALRCK010000535.1 GCA_023262305.1 Deltaproteobacteria bacterium | reverse complement strand
CCTCGCGTGTGCTGGAGCAGTCGTGCCTCTCCCGGGGGCTCGAGTGGTCCGAATAGCTTCAGTAACCGCGGCACTTGGGTGGGGCTGCTGGGTATGCCTGTGTGCTCGTCCCTCGTATGGGTCTCAGATTGGGGAGGATGGTATCGCCGATGAGCGTCAGTGGTACGTTAAGAGATCCTTTACCAATCGCCCGGTAACCCTGAAGGACTACGAATTCCACTCCTTCTACCGAGTCGGAGAGGCTGCAACTATTATGGCCCGCAAGTCCGGGATTCAAGCGATCTATTGGGCTCACATCGGTATCGCCGTAGGAGTAATCCCAGATCATATCACCGTCATAGATCCCCTCGCGCTCAATGATCATATCGGCGCACGAATTGAGCTCTCAAAGCGTGGTCGACCGGGGCATGAAAAGATCGTACCTGCGGCTTGGTTTGTTGCACGGTATCCGCCACCAGTCGGGCTTGTAGTGCTCAATCAGCTCAACGGCGAGTTCTCAAAGAAAGAATCCCCAGCGCGCATCGAGGCAGCTCGATTGGTGCTCTCAAGCCCGCGCCTGATGGAGCTTAATGAAGCTGTCTCAGCGCCCATGACTACACGACTCTTTCTGAAAAATATCGGGCGTGCCTGGCGTCTGACCTTCCTGCGGATCCCGTCAGATCCCATGAAGGCACTGGACCGATTCCCGGCGGCATCTATGGGTTAGTGGATGTAGGCTTGAGATCCAGACGGGGCTGAGCGCGCATCGGAGACGTGGAGTCTCTCTTTCGTAGTTCAGCGAGAGCTGCTTCGATAAAGCCGTAGCCGATCGTCACTGGGTTGCCGATGCCGACGTTCACGATGATGATTTGATTTGAGAAGATCTGGTCCCACTCTATATTCTTGCGCGAAAGGGAGTGAAAGGACGACTCCCCTCCCATTCTCCATTGCCTGAAGTAGAAAAAGAGCTTGTGAGCTTTTGCTAGATTCCAATCATGAAGGTGCTCGGAGAGGGCAAAAAGGTAGCTCGTTCCAACGAGAAGAGTTGAGGGTTCCTCTTTGGGCGCGGGCTCCAGGTAGTTGATAGTAATGTAGGGGGTAGGAGCATGTAGTCGCTTGGGGAAGAGCACGTTCGCAATCTCTAGTAGATCGCGATCTTTCGAGCGTGGCTCCGGCTCCACAGCGTAGTTATCGCACGAGAATGCTCGAAATGACGCCCCCCGTAATTCCTTTAGTTTCGTGTTGATCGCTGCGAGAGCCAGGCACGAAGCTACATCGTTCCAGTGCGAGGCGGTTGGCGCAAAGAGTTTAAAAGGATACTGAGACATCGCTGATTGAAGCACTTTCACCGTATCGACGTACGCAATCCCCTTCTCATGAAATGCGCGCTCCACGGCATCATAGGGGTGAGGACGCTTGTCTCGCGAGGGATCTATGTACCCGGTCGGAATGAGCTCGGGGTAGAGAGTAGCCATATTAGGGGTCACAACTATGAGGAGAGTTGTACCGCGCGCTCTCAGTCTATCTTGAAGCTCTTTGATGTCCGATGCTCGTTGGGGTAGCTTTTTTATATTTCGTGGCGGACGGTGGTTAAGGCTTGCAAGGTGTGCAGTTTGAAAGAGATAGTTCTCGTTGCCCATGCGCACAGAGCCCACATTAAAAGCAGAGATCTGTCCAAATCCTCGTGAGTATATCTCGTTGGCTAAGAGAGTTAACGGATACCATAACCCTGAAGATCGCTTGGCGCGTGGCTCAACGGCGCGTTGAAAAGAACGGGAGAGGAATGAGGCTTTCGTTAGCGGAGGTGCTGGTTTCGCCATCGGCATCCCTGACGGGGCCCGTTCTTTAACGAGAGGACGGAGATCGTTCACGATTGGAAAGCACAGAAAGGCGCCCACCACAGCGAGGAAGGCTATCTGTAGTATACGTGCCGATCTTGAAGCGTTCGTCTCCATCCCTAAAACTGAAAGTAGATAAACGGTGAGAAGTCTGTTCCGGCCATCGCTGCTGCAGACAGCACTAGAAGCAGAGCCGCCTGAGAAGCCACTGCAGCAACCCTCATGACGGGCGGACTCCACGATTGTATGC
>JALRCK010000534.1 GCA_023262305.1 Deltaproteobacteria bacterium | reverse complement strand
ATATATTCACGAATACCGCACGCGCGGTTGTCATGTCGGCGGCGCTCGGAGGCGGGGAGTCACTTCAGGCTCTCTAGCTGCTGGTACCTAGGACTTCTGAAACAGACTCATGTTCCTTCAAGCAAGGGACTTGGATAGGGGGATAGCCCTCTCGGGTGCAATTACCTCACGGGAAAGACTGACAAATTCTGAATGTAGCCAGTACCTTGGGCATTTTGTCTCAAGTCTAGGGGGTACATGACCGATCTCCAATAAGGATAGGGGTTGGTCGACATCACACAAAAGGTTCTCACCACGGACCCACCCCAGGGGACATGCTCATGGAGAGTTCAGTTTGAAACGAGTAGTCAGTGCGACCAGAATACACACCTGCATACTCGCCATGCTCTTGGTGTTGTTCACCATCGGCACAGCTCTTGTCGGGGTGACCCCGTATGTAGCGAACGCTGATCCCCAAGTGCCCCAAGCTCAAGGACCAGAGGACGCCAGTCGCTCGGGGGGATGTGAATGTCACGTCGGTGGGCGGATCGTTACGTGCGGTCAGCCGTGCGGAGAGAGAATCGACATGGGATGTTTCTATGGTCAGGATATCTGCACTGATCGGAATGGGGCAGGACAGTGCCTAACGTTCACCGGTTTTGCGCCCCCCACAAAGGTGTGTCGTGAGGGCGCCCCATGCGATCCGCCTGACATGTGCGACGGGGCGGGACAGTGTATCGAGAATCCTAAATTCGAGTGTCCAGCCGAGGAAGCGTGTACAAAATATGAGTGCAGCCAGAACTACACCGCGACGAGTTGTGTTGCTGTTGCTAAGCCTAAAGTTCACGCTGGTTGTGATAGATCGATTGACCCATTTCAGTGTGGAGAGCTCTACTGGGTTCGATTTACACAGACCTCGCCACCCCAGTGTGGGGGAGATGTCTGCCCGTCTAATTATCAACAGCAGGCCGATCCGTGCGGAGTCATCACCTGCACAGGAAGCCAGCATACGCGCGAGTTTGGGGCTTCAAATCAGGAGTTCTCATACGTCTGCAGGGATGCGACCCTGGTGGACGTTACCTCATTAATGGACACCGCAGGTAGCTTCCAGAATGGACCGGGCGTGCGCGCTTCCGCGGGTCAGACATACGATGTGCCGTTTCGAATCGTTCCTACCCGCAGAAATTTCACGGTTCGAACGGTTCCCGCCAAGGTAACCGTAATAAAGAAACCGGTATTGTGCAGAGTTAACAACGCTTCGAGGATGTACGGACGGCCGAATCCGAGGTTTACCTTCTCGTGTGGCGCGTTTGTCGACCCGGATACCACCGCCTCGATGTTTGGAACGAGGACGCCGACCACAGATGCCCAAACCAATAGTCCAGTAGGTTCATATCCAATACGGCTAAGCCCCCCAGGGAGTGATAACTATGCCATATCAGTCCAAGAGGGCACATTGCGAATTGATCCGATCCCCCTTACATGCTCCACCAGGGATCTTTCGCTTACCCGAGGTGTCGCTTTTTCACGAGAGTTTGTGGAAGCAGGGTTCTCCGTGTCGGGCGGTGAAGCCCCCCTTGAAGGAGCATGGAGTTTCTTTGACATCAACGGGGAGCCGATGAGCTTTGATACGCGTCCCTGGGCTCCCAGCACCATAACCGTCAAGGGCACCTTTACGCCGGACTCTCCAAATTATACCTCTGTAAGCTGTCAGTTGAACGTCACAGTGAGGCAGTGCACACAAGCAACGGTCGCTCAAGATTGTACCGAGGACGATGGTAATGCGTGCACCGATAATGCGTGTGATGAGACAACGGGCGAGTGCTACAACAAGTACAGGGACCCCTCGGTCATTGGATCGCTTAATACCACGGTGACCTTACTATGTCCGAACACGACGCTGGTTGAGTTCGATGATGTGCTGGCGTGTGTGGACCCAACCGACACTACCGCTCTCTATAGAGTTGGCATTGGAACATCGCCTGTGTCGTGGAACGGTAGCCGTGGCTCCCTAATCTCGATGACCAATACTGTTGTGAATCGTGCCGCATGCCGACAAGGACGGTGCTCGTTTACCACTCAGCAGATCGTCTTTGAG
>JALRCK010000533.1 GCA_023262305.1 Deltaproteobacteria bacterium | reverse complement strand
CATTCTTGGCGACCGGCACGGTCGCCCTCCCAAGGTGCGGGCTCGCAAAACGGGAGGGCGACCGTGCCGGTCGCCTCGTTGCGTGAGGTAACGGTCTTCCGCAATGCGCGGCATTTTTTAGCAACTGGTGCAGGCGCACCGAGAACACAACGTAATGATTACTTCCCCTCTTCCCAAGGAATCGGGTTCGATAACCAGGCGCCCGTGATGATGTATCCATCGTACTCTGTGGTGCCAACCTCAAGGTTTACGATCCCCGTTGAGAGGGCCGGGAGGCGCACCTGCGCATGGAAGCCTGTTTCACACGCCTTCGGGGTGAGGTGCGCAACATCGAACGCGAACCATACACGGCGAAGAACGTAGAGGGCTTTGAAGATACTCTCCTTGGCAGAGAAGAGCTTCACAGCCCGCTCTGTCCGTTTGGCTGGATCTGATCGCACCCAATCGAACTCATCTGGATCTGCGAATCGAGCGATCAACTCGTCGGTGTATCGCTCCTCAATCTTTTGAATATCAACGCCAAGCGCTGGGACATCCTGCTGCCATGCGGCAACAGCGACACCATACACCCCACTGTGTGCGATCGAACCCACAACACCAACGGGCCAGAGAGGCTCACGTTGCTCGCCACGCAATACCGGCGACACAACTGGGAAGCCGATAGCAGAGAGGCTCTTTCGAGCTGCTGCGCGACCAAGGATGAAATCTTGCCGTCGCTTGAGCGACACGGCATCACCAAGCGCTTCCTGCTCAAGCGGATGCAGCTGGAATCCCTGAAGGTCTCCCTCTGACACGATCGTGAACGCCACAGACGGGTTTTTAAACGGAGAGATTACTTCGTTGGATTGTGAATCTGGAATTGCTTCGAACGACGACAAAACAGAGATAGCCACGGGTCCCCCATGCGGAAATAAGTCCAAGGGTTAAAACGCTAGAGTTTAGTAACTCGGTGTACTACAGCGAAAAGTTAATGTTCCGAACATCAGAACATTCAGGTAAGTGTATCAAATGCGGTGCATCTCTGCAAAAGGGCTTAATCCTGCCACAGACTCAAGTGCCTGGAATTATTAGGCAGTTATAGCCCCAAGGCTTCGAACCTCTGTTTTTCTTTCCGCACATTCAGCCCAAAAAGGACAGATCAAGTCTGAGCGAGGAACCACTCCACGAGCTCCCGCACCCCCTCCTCGACCGTATGAGTTGGCTCATAGCCGAGGGAGTTCCTGGCCAAAGTGATGTCAGCCAGCGAGTGCAGGATGTCCCCCTGCCGGAAGGGCTCCTCTTTTGGAAGGGGAATCTGTGAAACATCGATCCCCTTCACGCGAGCAGACTCCTCGCGTAGGAGTTGAAAGAGCTTCTTAAGGGAGGTAGTCGCCCCACACGCGATATTTACCACGCTGTTAACGGCGGGGCTGTCACTCGAAACAGACCCTGCAAGGATGTTCGCTTGCACCACGTTACGAACGAAACAGAAATCTCGTGAGGTTGTCCCATCACCGTACATAACGGCTTGCGTGCCGGTCCGAATCGCCTCAAGCCACCGGGGAATAACAGCAGCGTATGGCCCCTTGGGATCCTGCCTCGGTCCAAACACGTTGAAGTAGCGCAGCCCCACGGTCTCCATACCGTAGGTGCGCCCAAAAATCTGCCCATACAGTTCGTTGCAGCGCTTGGTTACCGCGTACGGGGAGAGGCAAGCACCGATCCTCGATTCAACCTTAGAGCTATCGGTGATGTCTCCGTAGACGGAGCTTGAGGATGCGTACACGAATCGCTTGACCTTTGCTAGTCGCGCCGCATCAAGCATGTGCACGAAACCATCAACGTTCGACTGGTGCGATGCGATCGGATCCGCTATCGAGCGCGGCACCGATCCGAGCGCTGCTTGGTGAAGGATAACATCGGGAGCGTGAGTTTTTACGAGTTCGGCAAGCCCCTCGCGATCACGGATATCTTGCTCAAAGAATGTGAAGAGCCCCTTTCGCTCTGGAGCCGCGGTCTCTTTCAGATACTCGATGTTTTCGCGCTTTCCGGTCGAGAAGTTATCAAGGCCGATCACCCGCTGCCCCTCTTTGAGGAG
>JALRCK010000532.1 GCA_023262305.1 Deltaproteobacteria bacterium | reverse complement strand
ATATGCAACGGCGCGGACTCCGGCCCGCGATTGGTCGCGGTAATGCGAATACCGATATCGTCCGGCGATGCCTTGGCATACTCGACGTCGATGTCGAAATAGCGGTTGTCGTCAAAAATGCCGGTATCCAGCAGCTCGTATTCCGTTCCCCTGCCGTTTCGGCGCCTGCTTTCTCTGATCAGATCCAGGTAGGGAAATTCACCCTGCGGATACTTGTAGAGGTAGCGCATGTAGGAGTGGGTGGGGGTGCTATCGAGGTAGTAGTAGAGCTCTTTTACGTCTTCGCCGTGATTGCCCTCAGAGGGAACGAGTCCGAAGGCACGCTCTTTGAGGATCGGATCTTTTCCATTCCATAGAGCGAGGGAGAAGCAGAGGATTTGATAGCGGTCACAGTAACCGGCCAGTCCATCTTCGCCCCATCGGTAAGCCTTGCTGCGCGCCATGTCGTGGGTGAGAAATCCCCACGCGTCTCCCGAGGCGCTATAGTCCTCTCGAACTGTACCCCACGAGCGCTCGCTAACGTACGGACCCCATCGCTTCCAAAAAAGCTCCTTGTTCTTCTCTTGTTCGAGCCGGACGTGTTCAGCGGTTTTGGTCATGGTAGAGGGGACTGTTCTAGCACATACGGCTCAGCCGATTGTAGCGCCCGGTCAAATAAGAAGGGGTAATTTCGAGAACGTGGTTTTGAAGAGGCGTTGGCGGTAGTAAGCGGGGCGCACTTACCGGTCCTCTTTTCGCCGACGGCATCCGAGAACCTCGTATTCTCATCGCTCACGTCCATCCGAGGATTTCGTAATTTGAGCGTCTTTAGAAGCATGGGGAATTGAGGTGCGGATCTGAGGTTATGGCACCAGCTCAAGGCACCCGTGTTACAGAAGATAGCGGCGCGTTCACCAAGAAGTTCTCTGATCGAGGATCCTATCGGTCCGAGCTCGACGTGTTGCGCGGAGTGAAAGGCGATATCGCTCCGAAGTTGCTCGCTCACGACGATCAACGTATGACGCTTCGCCTTGAGCATGCGGGAACTGATCTTTTGCATCTGGTGATGAATGAGGAGCAGCGCTTCAGCGTTCCTCAACTTAAAAAAGTTCTCTCAGGTCTCCTGCATGGTCTCGTTGATCTTCACTCGCAAGGTTTCTGTCACTACGATGTTACGCCTCGCAACGTTTGTATTCACGGAGACCTCAATAGTGACTTCAAGGTAAAGTTGATTGATTACGGATTGAGCTTTGCAATCAATAAAATTCCTGAGAGCCATAGGACGCAACGTTTAGGAACCCCGTCATGTCTGAGCCCTGAGCACATCGCGTGTAAACCGGAGCATGGACAAGCAGCGGATGTTTTCTGTGCAGGCGTTACTATGCTGCAGGTGATTCAAGGTGGGCTCGATGTGTTCTCTCCGAACTATGGCAGGATCGAGCCGCAGGTTCGCGAGGCGCACCTCCAAGTTCCCACAAAGACTAACTGGGGTGAGACCATTCCTGGCGATCTGCATCTGCTTCTGAAAGCCATGCTTGACCAGGATCCAACCCACCGCCGTAGCGAACTATGCCTGGCGCTTCTCGGGCCGGTTGATTAGGGCTTTTCTCGAGATCGAAATAGTTTTTATCGGTTCGTTTCGTTAAAATCGACCGAGCGTGCCCTACCTTTACGGCACAAACCAGTTCATGCTCTCCATAAGTAATGCGAATCGGAAGGGAATCCCCCCCCCTCTTGGCACTAGGAGAATGTATGCCATCAGTAGCCCCTGCAAATCCCCAATACTCACCAGTACAAGTACCTCAGCAGGATCTCTCGCAAGCTGCAGCGCCGCGAGACAGTCAGTCTTTGACGAACTTGGTGAGAATCGGAGTCGCCTCAATGGCTCTTTCGAATAGCGAGCCGGCGATTGCACAATCGACGATCGCTCCTAATCCTCCGCCAGGTCAGTCTGCGTATGTCGACGTGCAGCAACCGAATGGGACCACAGTACGGCTGCCCGTGGTGACCTCGATCCCAAAGGGATACGTGGCAGTTCCAGGTGGACAGCTTCCTATCTATCAGGCTCAACAGCCAGCAGCTCCGCAGGTTCAACAACCCGCAG
>JALRCK010000531.1 GCA_023262305.1 Deltaproteobacteria bacterium | reverse complement strand
GCATGGGACAGGCGCAGCACTTCCATTCGACTTCGCAAGACCGTGCGGCCCGGTTCCCGATCTTGGGCAATGGCCGAAGCGCCAAACTGGCCTGGCAGATGCAGGACTACAACCCGCAGGGCGCGGCGGGCAACGCGGCCGCCGCCACGGCCGACAAAGGCCAGGCGCTGGTGCAGGCCGCAGGCCGCGCGTTGGCGCAACTGCTGGCCGAGATCGACCAGTTGCCGGCCGACACGCTGCGCTGAAGCTCAGGCGTAGGTCACCCAGTCCTGGTGGGTGGCGCTGTCCAGGTGCGGCAGGGTGTTGTAGGTCACCAGCATGTGGCGTTTGGGTGTGAAGGCGAATTCGCTCAGCGCGGTGTTGCGGATCCGCAGGTTCAGCTCGATGGTGGTCTCGGGCGGCGTGCCGAGCACGCGGCCCACGGCGGTCGAGATCGGACCGCCGCTGGAGACGATCAGCGCATGGCCGCTGCAGTGCTGGCGCACATGGTCGAGCGCGTCTTCGATGCCTTGCACGAAAGCCGCATAGCTGGGCATGCCCTGCGTATTCCCGGTGCTTTCGATCAAGATCCTCGGATTCATTGAACAGTCAGGTCATGAACCTCGAAAGATTAAGGCTCACGGGCTAGCATTCTCAGCGGGCGTTATAACCTCATTCTGGGTGTTCGCGGGATTGCTCCTTATTCTGCGAGCAGGTGGCGAGCAGCTTGGTTGGGGCTTTCAACTCCAATCTCCCGCATTCGTTGCGAGCATGATCTTTATCTTCCTCGGATTAGGCCTCCTCTTTCTCACCGACATCACACTCGGTGGTTTTATCCAAAAAATCGCAGGCAAGGCCCGCCTCTCAACGACCTACATGGGCTCATTCGCTAATGGAGCGCTCGCCACTGCCGTTGCAACCCCGTGCACGGGACCATTTATGGGCACAGCCCTTGCGGCAACTTTAACCCTCTCAGCGTTTTCAAACCTGTTGGTGTTTACCGCTCTCGGTATCGGCATGAGCTTGCCATACCTCGTTATCGCGTATCGCCCACACCTCCTTCAACGACTTCCCCGTCCTGGAACCTGGATGGAGAGCTTTAAGCAAGTCATGGCGTTCCCCCTCTTTGCGTCCGCAGTATGGCTCACTCGAGTATTCGCTCGGCAAATGGGACTTGAAGTTCCCGGTCTCGATATCCTTACAAATCTGTTGTGGGGACTCTTGAGTATCGCCCTTGCGTTCTGGCTCCTCCAAACCGCTCAGCGCGCAACGAGCCGATTCGCTCGACGATCCTTAAGCGTGACAGCGATCCTTGTCGCTATGCTTGGCATCCTTACAGGAATTCCATCATCATCTGAAGTCGAAGGAACCCGATCCCGCGCGTGCATAGCGAACGAAACAACGACCGCTGAACCTGACGCATTCGGATTGATCTGGGAGCCCTACTCTGAGCAACGGCTTGCGACACTGTTGTCTCAGGGACGCTCCGTGTACCTCGATTTCACCGCAGAGTGGTGCATCACCTGCCAGGTAAATGAACGGCTCGTATTCAGCTCCAGCGAAGTGCGCGCGTTGATAGTGCAGAAGAATGTTGCACTGATGCGAGGAGACTGGACAACAAAGAGCCCGGCGATCACAGCGGCGCTCAGAAGGTACGGCCGAAATGGAGTTCCCCTCAACGTGATCATAAAGCAGGGCAAGCAGGAATCAGCTGTCGTTCTGCCCAACCTGCTAACCCCCGGCATCGTTGTGTCAGAGCTAGAACGCCTATAGTTGTAGACGGCCGAGATTATATGTCTCTCACCACCACCTCCAACCACACCACACCTTCAAGCACAGATCTCAGGTTCAAAGAGAGCTCCGCAATGAGCGAGGTGCTTGGGGCGCTGGCGGTAGCTCAGAAGATAGTAGTCACCAGCCACTCGAATCCGGACCCGGATGCGTACGCGTCTTCGATGGCGCTCGCGCACGGCCTCAAGAAATTAGGAAAGGCGGTGGAGTGCGTAAATCAATCGGGGGTAATTCCTCAACTCGCATACCTTCCGTTGATCGCATCGATAGTTCAACGACCCACATTGTCAAACCCGGATCTGGTTGTTGTCAC
>JALRCK010000530.1 GCA_023262305.1 Deltaproteobacteria bacterium | reverse complement strand
TCTCCCTCTACGATGAAGAGCTCTGAGTTGTCTGGCTTCGTCGATGAGCAATCCGCCAGCTTACCCGGCAGGTTCAGACGGTGACTCACCCCCACCTTACGGCTCACGCTTGCCGATGCTGAGCGCGCAGCAGCACGCGCTTTAGCTGCAAGCGTAATGCGCTCAACGAGTGCGTTGGCAACGCTCGGCTTTGAGTTGAGGATGTTCTCGAATGTTCGGGTCAACGCATCTACCGGCGTTTCAATTTCAGGATTGTTGAGGCGATCTTTCGTCTGACCCTGGAATTGAAGCTGGCTCACAGCCCCTGGAACACTCACCGATAAGATCGCAACCAACCCCTCACGGATATCCTCTCCGGTGAGTTTGATCCCCTTAGCAAGGTTATGCACTGAGATGTAATTACGAAGAGCTTTGGCAAGTCCACTCTTAAAGCCATCCTCGTGAGTGCCCCCACCCTTCGTGTGAATGCCGTTCACATAGGAGGAGATGCGCTCTTGAGTCGCCTCAGTCCAGCAGAACGCAACCTCAATCTTGATTCCATTTGCTCGGTCGAGATCGAAACACTCTCCACCAACCGGGGGCTGGTTGTCACTCTCAAGCATCGACTTCAGGAACGACTTAATACCTTCGGGATAGAAGAAGGTTTTCTCAGTATCATCCTTCTGATTCTTGAAGATGATTTTGAGCCCCTTATAGAGGAAAGATTTCTCCTCGATAATCTTCTCGACACGCGCAGCTGAGAACTCAATGGTCTTGAAAATCTCAGTATCGGGGCGGAAAAAAATCTTCGTGCCCTTCTTGCGAGAGGCGCCGAGCTTCTTTATCGGTCCGTCGGTCTTCCCTCGAGAGAACGTCTGCTTCCACTCGAACCCATCCCGATACACGATCGCTTCCAGCTTCTCTGAAAGCGCGTTAACTACTGAGGCTCCCACACCATGAAGACCGCCTGCGGTGACGTAGTTATGGTCGCTAAACTTTCCGCCCGCATGGAGGGTGGTCAGAATGATCTCAAGCGCAGGCTTCTTGAATTTCGGATGGATATCAACGGGAATACCTCGCCCGTTGTCCTCTATCGTAACGCTCTCTCCATCTTTGTGAAGCGTAACGGTGATGGTGTCGGCGTGACCGTTCATCGCCTCATCGACCGCGTTGTCGAGGATCTCTTTTACGAGGTGATGCAGCCCCTGATTGCCGTCAGTTCCACCGATGTACATGCCCGGACGTTTGCGAACCGGCTCAAGCCCCTCGAGGACCTCAATATCAACCGCACTGTAACTTCCCTTAGCCATCTGACAATCTCCTCAGCCGAAACTTGGACTAGCCTTCAACAATCGTCGCGCCAACTATCTCATCGCGCGAGTATACCTTGGTACCCTTAAGCGCTCGGTGCCCCTTTGTGACCTCTGACAGCGGGACATCCTTCGTCTTGCCAGACTTGAGGGTCAGCAGCAGCGTCCCCTTCATCTTCGCAGACCGGACACCACAGCACGCCACGAGGTTATCATCGTCACGAACCCCCATGAGCGCCACACCCACCGCCGCACTATCACGCACGGGGATCTCTGACTGGGCGATAGCGAGACCTGAACCATCCTGAGTTACAAACACCATCATCGGCGAGAGCGGAGCTACAGCAGCCAAAAACTCACCGTCGCGAAGCTTCATGATTCGACGACCTGTTCTCTTGGTCTCACTCAACTCTGTCAGGGTGAGCGCGTATCCAGTTCCCTTTGTTCCGACAAGAACGAGGGTGTCCCCATCTTTGAGTCGCGGGTCGTGCACGGAAGATGCCGCAACGGCACCGCCAAGCGGAAGCTCCACCTGCCCAGTTGCGGACACCGTTGGAGCGGATCCACTCGCCGATATTCCGAACGAGCTCACGATCCTTTCGCCGTCCTTGAATTTGAGGAGCTTTTGAATAGGAGTTCCGTACCCACTCGATGCTGGGAAGTCGGAAACCTTGAGTACAAAGAGCGTACCCTGGCTGGTGAGCAGCGCCACCGAGTCGAGCGTTGTCAGCGCATGCGCAGAGAGAAGTGAGTCCCCCTCTCGCAAACGAGTGGAGCTTAGGTCGTTGGTGCGACGAATTCGCTTC
>JALRCK010000052.1 GCA_023262305.1 Deltaproteobacteria bacterium | reverse complement strand
CGGTTAAGGGCGGCGAACCAGAGTGTGAAGGGTACAGCGCCGAGCCGGTACTTTGATGCCCGGTTGGCACGAAGGTCAGAGTTGTGCCTCTAGCAACCCGTCTAAAAATGTTCTTCGCCTGTCGGTGAAGCTATCGTCGGACAAATGACATAAACGACATGTTTTGATCGCCACACTGGTAGTAGGAGGAATAACGTGACTGATAGAAAGATTACTCGCCAAGAGATCAGGGAGATGCTGCACCGCCGCCGATACGCCGTGCCCAACGCCGTGACGATCGGGAATATGTTTTGCGGGTACCTCGCGATCATGTACGCAACGACCGGTCGGCTTGAGAAGGCAGTGATAGCTGTCTTGATAGCAATCCTTCTGGACGGTCTCGATGGTAGAGTTGCTCGTCGCTTGAATGCGACATCAAGATTCGGAATCGAGTTCGACTCATTTTCAGATGTGGTTTCCTTTGGGATCGCTCCGGCAGTGATGATGTATCATTGGGCGTTTCACGCCCGCGCAGATGAATTCGGGGTTGCTGTTACGTTCTTTTATGCATTGTGCGCCGCAAGTCGGCTTGCGCGCTTTAACATCTCAGCCGAAAATTTAAAGAGCTTCTCGGGGCTGCCTACCCCCGGGGCTGCTGTTTTTGTTGTGGCGGTTATCAACACATCCCCGCATGCTCAAGACTCCCTCGTCATCGCTGCAGTGGGAACTGTGGTTATGCTTGCTATAGGGTACCTGATGGTCTCGACGATCGAGTTCTTCAGCATAAAGCAGTTCAGAATTTCGGGGGTAAGGCTTCGAGCTCGACTTCTGATTGGGGCGCTGATCGCGCTCACCTGGTATTCCCCGCCGATAGGGCTCCTGAGCCTCGCGTTTCTCTATGCAGCGAGTGGCCCGTTCGACAGGATTAAGCACGTACTACCGGGCTGGTTGACGGGTCGTGGTACGGGAAATCCCGAGAGTGCGGACAAGGTTGTATCGATAAATCCTTAAAGACCGCTCTGGAGCTTTTTTCTGTAAGGCTTTTTTGTCTACAGCGTTAAAGCTTGTAGTTCGAAGTGCCGTGGTTTTTTTGAACTGGAGCAGTCTCGGTTAGGCGGCAGGCCGTACCGTATATATGTTTATCGGAAAGAGGTTGAGCCAAACCCTTTCACGCTTCAAGTAACTGATGTACCCGGACTCCTTGAGGTAGTCATGAACTTGGGCGATCCGGTCTCTACGCTCCGGTGCGCCGATCGTTTCGTTGAATTTTCTGACGCCGATGTACTCGTAGTAGGTCATGAGCGTTTCAGGCGAGCTGATCTCTCTGAGCTTGCTGAATATCGCCTGAACCGTTTCGAGGTCAAAATTCACAAACGGAAGGGCGCAGACGATGATGTCGTAGACCCTGTCGGAGGGGAGGTCCTGGGCAGCACCGAGAAAGAATGAAACTTGGTTTCGAACCCGCTGGTAATCTTCGTCAGCCTCCAGGGTGTCTTTGAGGCTCTTCATAAATCGAGGGTTGATTTCACAGATTGTGAGGTGGTCTCCAGGTCGAAGCTCTTTAAGGAGTGGCAGAGTCACTGAGCCGGTTCCCGGTCCAAGCTCAAGAATGTTTTTGGGACCACGATCGGTTGCTCGAAGCGGATTAATAAGCACCTGGGCAGCCCAGCGGGAGGTTGGAAAGCAGGCGCCGGTAGTCTTGAACTCCAGCAAAAACTCTCGAAGAAATACGAGGTTTTCCTTAAACATACCGTCTCTTATCGCCCTCTATCATTCAGCGGTGTCGCTACAAGTGAGTGGCGTAAGGCGCCGCTCTTGCAGTGAAATTTTGATACCACCAAAACCACCAGCCTGGTTATGCTGGTTTTTGACCAGCGGTTGCATACCAAGGTTTCCGAGGAGAACTCGTCGACCGTAGTTGCCCCATGCTGAGGCTGCTTACTGTAGTGCTCTACGCGCATCTGGTCCAGTGCCTACCCACAAATATCTTTAATCCCTGTGCCTACTAACCCTCTTCCGTCCCCTGAGTGCCTTTAAGTAGTACCAAGACCCCAGGATATGTGTATGTGGTCGCTCAGAGCTGGGTAGAGGCGCATTCTCCTCCTACGGTTAAGATCGGGGAATCCCCTAGGCTCCTTGAGTATCTGGCGCTAAATAGTTCTCCGGATGTCGATGATGCGGTAGAAACCTAGTCGTGGTTTCGCGGCAGTAGCCACGAATCAGCCTTAGACGAGTGGAGGAGTGATGAAACGAGAGGAGCTTTGGGCACGTTTTAAGGAGCGATGTATATTCGACTCGGCCAGCGGTTTTTCCCTCGACACGAGTCGCCTCAACTTTGACGACGCATATCTGGCTCGGATGGAGCCCAAGATGCAGGATGCCTTCGACGCCATGGCGAGACTTGAGGCCGGCGCGATTGCGAACCCTGATGAGAATCGAATGGTTGGTCACTACTGGTTACGTACTCCCTCAATCGCACCTACGCCGGCGCTTCGAGAAGAGATCGCTGGGGTTGTCTCCAAGATAAAGAAGTTTGCTGCAGACGTCCATGCTGGAGTCGTTGCACCAAAACCGGGCGCGACTTTTTCTCATGTGCTTGTTGTTGGAATCGGGGGCTCGGCCCTTGGTCCGCAATTCGTGAACCAAGCGCTTAACTCCGTGTCCGACCCGATGACGATATCATTCTTCGACAACACGGATCCTGATGGGATGGCGAAAGCGCTGTTCGCGCTGCCGAGTCTGGAGCGCACGATGGTTGTAGTCATATCAAAGTCTGGGGGCACAAAAGAGACCAGGAATGGACAACTCGTTGCCAAGGCGGCGTTTCAGGCAGCGGGACTGGATTTCAAGAAACACTTTGTGGCGGTAACCGGAGAGGGAAGCGAGCTCGACAAAACCGCATCCTCGGAAGGTTGGATCGCGCGCTTTCCGATGTGGGACTGGGTAGGAGGTCGCACGAGTGAGTTTAGTGCGGTTGGACTCCTTCCGTTTGCGCTTCAGGGATTCTCGGTCGATGAGTTTTTGAGCGGTGCTGCCGCCATGGATGAGCTTACTCGGCGTCGGACAACTCGCCATAATCCCGCGGCGATGCTCGCGTTGAGCTGGTATCACTGTGGTTGCGGCAAGGGCAACAAAGACATGGTGGTTCTACCGTACAAAGACCGGCTTGAGTTGTTTAGCAAATACCTTCAACAGCTCGTGATGGAGAGTCTCGGCAAGGAGCTCGATCTCTCCGGCTCCGTGGTGAATCAAGGTATCGCAGTGTATGGAAACAAGGGCTCAACCGACCAGCACGCCTACGTGCAGCAGCTTCGGGATGGGTTGCACAACTTCTTTGTGGTCTTCGTCGAGGTCCTGCGTGACCGCTCACCACGATCAACTTCCTCGCACTCTTTAAGCTCGTTTAACCCTGAGAGGGTTGATGTTGAACAGGGAGCTACTAGCGGGGACTACCTTTTGGGCTTCCTTCTCGGCACCCGCACGGCGCTCTATGAGAAGAATCGGGAGAGCCTCACGGTAACGATTCCGGATGTCACTGCCGCGACCGTTGCCATGTTGATTGCGCTGTTTGAGCGCGCGGTGGGGCTGTACGCCTCCCTTATCAACGTTAACGCCTATCACCAGCCGGGTGTAGAGGCCGGAAAAAAAGCAGCGGCACAGGTCTTGGCTCTCCAAGAGAGCATGATCGCTTTTGTGCGTCAGGCAGGACGGTTCGTGACTGTTGATGAGATCGCAGGAGGTGTCGGGGAGCCTGATCAGGTTGAGACTATTTTTAAGATAGCGCGACACCTCTCGGCAAATGGTAGGATGGAGATTCAGCGAGCTGAATCAGCGTTCAACGATAGGTATTCTTTGATCTAGTGTGGGGTAACAATGCTTGGTGAGCTCCTGGGAATGAGCCTCCACACGTTTGGTTTGATCGCTCTCATCATTTTGATGGTCGGGCTGTTTATTACTGAGCGCTTGCCCGTCGATGTCACGGCGATGGGCGTTCTCCTCGTTTTGATGTTGGGTGGATACGTCACCCCTCAGGAGGCCTTCCAAGGGTTCTCCTCTCCGGTGGTTGTCGTAATGGTGTCGACGCTCTTTGTCGCTACCGCGTTACGAGTAACCGGCGTGAGTGACGCCATGGCACGATGGATCCATGGATACGCGGGCACCAACGAGAGAGTCGCTATTGGCGTGATTATGATCATCGCCGCAGTTCTCTCCGCGTTTATGAACAATATCTCTGCAGCCGCGCTCGTTATGCCAGCGGTCGCAGTGCTCTCTCACGAAACGGATATCCCACCGTCCCGATTGTACCTACCTCTCGCCTTCGCTGTAACGCTTGGGGGTATGTTAACTCTCATCGGAACGCCCCCTAACATCGTGGCATCCGAACTCGTTAGACAGGCTGGGATGACAAAGTTGGGGTTCTTTGATTTCACGCCCTATGGGCTCGTGGCTCTCTTTGTTGGCATCGTATTTATGGTCACAGTGGGAGTGAGGCTCTTGCCGACGCGAAAAACGCAACGGTTGACCAAGCGCATCACCGATCTTCGGTCGCTGTACCACCTCCAAGAAAGGATCTTCTCGGTTCGAGTGCCAGAGGGAAGTCCAGTGGATGGCAAGACGTTGGGGGAGCTCAGGTTTGGATCCCTGATCAGTGGAGTAGTTGTTACTATCATGAGAGGTGGGCGTAAACTACTGTCTCCGAAAGCCACGGAGAAGCTTCATGCCCGAGATGTGGTGCTTGTTCGAGGTAGTCCTGACCGCTTTTCTGAGGTCGTTGCTCTGAAGGGGTTGCGAGTTGGGGCTGTTCCGGCCGCCGCTCTTGAGAAACTGACACGCGCTGCGGAGATCGTGCGATGTTCGGTCCGGGAGGTTCGCCTCGATACTCGAATGGTGTCGCTGAGAGAGATCCTGCGTGTCTCGGGAATCGTGCCCCTCTCGGTAGATAGAACAGGACAGGATCACGCATGGGAAGCTCATCCTCCTTCCTGGTTCCTCGATTCCATGGTTCACAAAGGCGACTCTATAACCGGGGCGATCGTCGGAAAGTTCTCAGAGGATTCCCCTAAGGTAGATGTCGAAATCGAGGTGCTTCAGCACTCCGACGATATTCTAGCGCGGTCCCTTTACGTCGTTACAGTGGAAGAGGAGGGATGGAGTGGGGCCCCGCTCCACAGACTTACTCACGAAACAAAGCTTCCGATCCTGGGGAGGATAGGAAGTGACAGTTCCATCGAGTGGCTCGACGTTCCGATCATACATCCTGGTGGAGAGCCCGGCGGCTCTCTCCTCTCAGCCGACCATATCATCCGTGGAGGTGAGACCTACATCGTGAGCGGTTCGCTTGAGGAGGCCCATCGCAAGGTGGCTATCGGGTCGTTGGTGCTTGAAGGTGAGGCTGCAACTGATGAGCTAGAGTCCCCCGATGTTGGCATCGTCGAGTTGGTGCTTACGCCTCGCTCTGAGTTCATTGGAAAAACGTTGGCGGATCTTCACTTCCGTGAAAAGTATGATTGTCAGGTTCTGGCCCTGTGGCGTGATGGGAAAGCCCAGATGTCTCTCTCCTCAAGTTTACCCCTGATGTACGGAGACGCACTCCTCGTCCAAGGAGCTCGAAAAAGCCTCGGAGTGCTCGCGAAGGAGCCGGATTTTTTGGTGCTCTCCGAGCATCGCAAAGCTCCTCGGCTCTCGATCAAATCGACCTTCTCAATCGTGGCGCTCCTCATGTTAATGTTTACACCCCTTGTTACGGGGATGGCGGTTCATGAAGCGGCGTTCCTGTCGGCGTGCGTCGTGGTGTTCTGCGGGGCGGTATCGATGGAGCAGGTCTATCGAGAGATCGAGTGGCGCGTTGTCTTCCTTCTCGCACTTATCATACCGTTGGGGCAGGCTGTAGGTCACTTGGCCCAAGGAGGCGCTGCTGCACAAGCACTGGCGGATATCGCGCAAGCAACTCCGGAGACATATCTGCTGCTCGGGTTCCTCTTCGCAGGGAGCGTCTTGAGTCAGGTTATCGATAGCTCAATCGCCGTGATATTTTTGGGACCGATCGCTATCGGTTTGGGGCAGCACATGGGGAATGATCCCTACAACCTGCTTATGGCCGTGACGCTCGGAAGCTCCCTTGCATTCATGCTGCCAACCAGTTGTCGGTCAAATATGCTCGTTACTGGTGCGGGCGGATATCGCGCCAATGATTTCCTCCGGGTTGGGGTTCCCTTTACGATCGTGATCGGATTGGCGTTGCTCGGGGCGCTTAGCCTGTTTCCCCGCTAGTGATACTTAGTCGCGAGGTGGTCCCCGAAAGGTTCTTACATCCACCACGTCAAGGTGAGCCTGGAGGGCACCGAGCACGGTATCAGATATCAGACCATCTGATTCCAGGATCATATCTTGAATGGCGGTCATGCAGAGATTGACATGATCCCAGGTAGGACAATCGTCGCTCCCGACCTGCATCTGGATCTTTACCTGGCGCCACAGCGGACGGTTCCATGGAAGCAGTGAGTACAGCATAGAGGATGGTCCGAAAGATGTCGGTCCAGTGAGAGTTACTTCCCAGAGTTCAGGTGTTGTATCGCTCATCCTACACCTCCACCTCGTCTGCCCTCGATTGTGACTCCAGTGCTTATTGAGCGGCCGGACCACCTCGCCTGGATGGACTCGGCGGTGTGCGCGCTCAGTTTAGGAGGGTTTTCTTTCAAGTATTCGGGAGTGTTCAAGCTCACGCCGGATAAATCAGGCGCAGTACCTTGATTGGTTCGTGTGAGGTGAGGGTCTTGACCTTGTTTTACATCAACCATGCGCAGAGTCCTCTCTCCATACAAGACTAAGGGATAAGGTCGGGTATGGGGCGATATCCTTAATAATTGGATGCCGCAATCTCGGCGATCAGTTCTTGTGACCATAACGTCGATATGAAGATGTTTGTTGCTAACCCATTGATTCAAGGCGTGTTTGGCGGACGAATGGGAGACTTTCGGAATTTCCCAGCCGAATACGCCAGAGGGGACCTGAGACTTTTTTACCGGGATAGCCTCGCAGCGTTCGATCGCGGTTGTGACGGTTGATTCCTCATAGTAGAACGATCGGATGTCGCGATACATAAACGGAGGGCGCCATGGCTAAGACAAATGAAACTATCACCATGAAGGGAAATCCCTTGAAAGTTGAAGGGCGCTGCGTTGAAGAGGGTGTACCAGCTCCCTCGTTTAAGCTGACCGCGGCTGATATGTCAGATGTCACCAACACCGCTTATGCGGGAAAGGTCTTGGTTCTTCTGTCGCTGCCGAGCATCGATACTCCGGTGTGTGCAATTGAAGCAAAGCGGTTCAACCAAGAAGCAGCATCTCTCTCCAAAGATGTTGTGATCGCCTCCGTCAGCAGGGATCTCCCCTTCGCGCTCAAGCGTTGGTGTGCTGCTGAGGGGGTTGAGCGAGTTATAACCTTGAGTGACTACAAATACCGCTCCTTTGGCCACGATTTTGGTGTCGAGCTTCCTGATCTTGGGCTTCTCGCCCGAGCTCTCTTTGTTGTCGACAAGACTGGCAAGATCGCGCACGTCGACTACGTGAGCGAGGTCGCCGAAGAGCCTGACTATGCTGCGGCTCTTGAGGCAGTACGCCGAAGTCTCTAACTTCCTTTCGCTTCAAAAGGTCTGTCACTCATGCCTCGGCGCAGCACAATACCAGAAACTGTGGTGCTGAGCCTGATGGTGCTGTTTTTCTCTGGATGCAAAGGGAGACCAGAGGTCCGTACTGTGCCGGTCACAAAAGCGCATGTCGAGGCAACCGTGTCTAGTGTGAACTCGGGAACCGTTCGTGCTGAGCGCATCACAGCGCTTGCATTCGGCAGTGTGGGGCGAGTCAAGGAAGTGAACTGCAAGCTGGGTGATGCTGTCCGCGAGGGAGAGATATTGGCGCAGGTTGAAAACGAGGACCTTAAGTCTCGACTACAATCGGCTCAAGAGGAGTACGAGCGGTCTCAGCGATTGAGCAAAAGTGATGCGATGTCCCAGAGTGGCGTGACGCAAGCGCGTGCCAACTACGATGCGGCGAAAACCTCGTACGAGAAGAGCCTCATTAAAGCGCCCTACGATGGAGTGATAGCTGAATTAAACCTTGAGGTTGGAGAGCTTTCTCAAATTACAGCGATCATTCCCCAAGCGCCTATTCGGATCGTTGATCTTAAGCCTCGCTACGTTCGGGCTGAGATCGACGAGGTCGATCTTTCAAAGGTGAAGGTGGGGCTGCCGGCGCGCGTAAAGATACTCGCGGTTCGAAAGGAGCCGTTCAATGCAACGGTTCGCAAAGTTGTGCCCTTTGTAAGCAGTGTGCGGGAGCAGGATAGGACCTCAGAGATCGAGCTGACGGTAGACAACGAGGGACTCCTTTTGCCAGCCGGAGCGTCAGCAGATGTCGAAGTCATCACAGACACCAAAGATGATGTGCTCACGGTATCCTCGAAAGCCTTGTTGGGTCGGGGCGGAGATCGGTATGTCTACGTCCTGAGTGGATCGCGGCTCAAGAAGGTCCCCGTTCAGATCGGAATTTACGGCTACACGGTGAGTGAGGTGAAGTCGGGGTTGGTACCTTCCGATGCAGTTGTGCTGCCATCAGATAAGTTTGAGCTTAGCGATGGACTTCGCGTCAAGGTGCTGAGGTAGGGAATCTTCATGTCCCTGATCAAGACTGAATCTCTCAATAAGATCTTCACCCGAGGCGACGAGGAGATTCGGGCTATCCGTGATCTCTCCCTCGTCATCGAGCCCGGGGAGTTTGTGTCTATCACCGGAGCTTCAGGAAGTGGAAAGTCGACACTGCTCTACATCTTGGGGTTGTTGGACAAGCCCAGCAGTGGGCGCTACTACCTTCAGGGAAATCCGGTCGAACACCTCTCGGACGCTGAGCGTGCCCAACTCAGAAACAAGTTCATGGGGTTCGTCTTTCAGAGCTTCCACCTCCTGCCGCGCGCGACGGCGCTTCGGAATGTGATGATGCCACTGGTCTATGCGCACACCACCAGCGCTCCACTCAGTGAGGTTGAGCAACGGGAGAGGGCGCTTGGTGCTCTGGCGAAGGTCGGGCTGAGTGATCGGGTGAACCATCGTCCTAATGAGCTCTCGGGAGGTCAGCGGCAGAGGGTCGCGATCGCTCGGGCTATTGTTAACAATCCGAAGCTTATCTTTGCGGATGAGCCTACTGGCAATCTTGATTCGAAAAGTGGTCGAGACATTTTAAGCCTATTTGAGAATCTGCATGCACAGGGTGTGACTGTGCTCATGGTCACACACGATCCCTCAATTGCAGAGCGGGCGCATCGGCGACTTGTGTTAAAGGACGGCGGTCTTTTGGAGGATATTCGTGGGACTTAGAGAGATCCTTCGTTTGGCTGTTGAGTCCCTTACGGCGCAGAAGCTGCGAACCGCGCTCACTATTCTTGGCATGGTTATCGGCGTCGGGGCGATCGTTCTCCTGGTGTCTCTCGGCCAGGGTGCAAAGAACTATGTGACGAGCGAGTTTGAGGGCTTGGGCACAAACCTAATCATCGTTCAGCCCGGAAAGTCAGACAAGAAGACTCACATGGGTCCTCCGGTAGGAGCGGCACAGCGCAAGATGACGACCGCCGATGTGATGGCGATAGAGAAGCGAGCCCTCAATGTGGAGGCCGTTTCGGGACTTGTACTGGGAACCGTGTCGGCCAGGTTTGATGATGCGCTCAGCAACATCACTGTCTTTGGCACAAACGAACAGTTCCCCCAAATCCTCTCGGTGCGAATTGGGCGCGGTCAATATTTTTCGCGAGAAGAAGACGACTACGGCCGCCGAGTGGTCGTGCTTGGTCAGAGTATCGTGACGGATCTATTCGGAGAGGCCGACCCTATCGGGCAGATGATAAAGTTGAACGAGAGTGAGTTCCGCGTCATCGGCGTGCTCCTCCCGATGGGGAACAAGCTTGGGCTCGATTTCGATGAGCTCGGATTTATCCCTACGCAAGCAGCTCTCAAGCTCTTCAACGATGACAAGCTCTTTGGTATTCGAGCGCGGGCGTCGTCCCGAGGAGGTGTCGACGATGCCGTAGCCGAGATCTCCGAGATTCTCAAAGAGCGTCGCGATGGGGAAGAGGATTTTACGGTGCTGACACAGGTATCGATGATGGAGAGCATGAACACGATCTTGAACATGCTCA
>JALRCK010000529.1 GCA_023262305.1 Deltaproteobacteria bacterium | reverse complement strand
AGCGTGCCGGTTGTGGGTGGATGCCACAGCGTGGTGAGCTCAATAGCTGACACCAAAAACGGGCTGTTAAAGCTGCGTTGCTGCATGAGCTTGACGGCTGAGCCCCCGGACCGTAACGGACGGGAGCCGAGCCTGTTCTCGTCGGAGGTGTTGAGATACTTCACCGCGTGAGCTACGGCGTTCACATGGCTTGAGAGACGATCGCGTAAGGCTGTGACGTCCTTTTTGGTGAACTTCTCTGGCAGATCCGCGAAAGAGGAGATGCGGTAGTTAATTTTGAACAACCGGGCTATACATTTATCTTTCACGAGCTTGAGGCTTTCGTTTGCTAGGTCGCGCTTCAGCCAGGTGCGAGTTCGAAAGAGGCGGAAAAACCGGTCAGCAAACCGAGCTATTCCGAGTTTGAGGTGTAGGACCGGAGTGTCTCGCAAGGGTCGCACGACCACCTGAATAAGTACGTTCTCAAACTCCGATACGCGCGAGAGGGTTGTCACTACGGGCGCCAAGCTGTCCCAAGCGAAGGCCCTATAGTTTTGAAGTGGATATATCCCTGGCCAAAGGAGCGTTAAGTCTGCCCCCACGACCATGGTTCGCTCGTTGAGTTTTTCGGTGTAGTCGTCGATGTACTCTATTTCAACATCAGCCCACCACCCGTACATCGCTTTGGTGATCGTTTCTAGGGTCTCCTGCTCCGCAGCGATACATACATAGACGATAGTACCCTTGGCGAAGAACTCCAGGGAGAACGGCTGCGTAATCTGTTCGGAGATGTCGTTCAGCTGAGCAAGGAAAAAATTAGCAGTTACAAGACCCCACTTGGTTTGTTTGAGGGCGTCGCCGACCGATAGTGAGCTGCGTGGAATGTGGATAAGAGCAATGCGCATGGTGTCGTGACTTCGGGTACTGCCTTCAAAGGGCACGGTACGTGCCTCATCTAGTTTACTCGTAAATAGCCCACTACTGAAGGGGTCTTAGGTGATTGTCGAGGAGGGCTGCTCCTGCTACCATCCGTAAGCATTCCAGATGCTTGGATATCTCGCTCGGGTAATCTCGGATGTGACGTGTCAGAGGAGAATGTATCGGTGCGGGGGGTGGTGTGCCAAGTTCTTGTACCGCCGATCCTTTATAGTTACGCTACGAGCGCAATGAGTTGTGTCTTCGAGGTCCCCCTTGTCAGGTGAAATTACAGGAGCAGCGTTACGGGGTCCCCTGCGGTTGCGTGGTCGCGTGAAGGAGTCCGCCTGGGGAAAGGTGGGCACAGCCTCGCGCATTTTTCCCATGGCGCCACAGACGCGAGCAGATGCCCCACTGGCGGAGTTCTGGATAGGTTCTCATCCTCAAGGTCCGGCTCACGTTGAGTTGGATGATGGAAGCCTTCTCCCGTTCGATGCCGTTCTACGCCAGCATGCGCGTGCACTCCTTGGGGAGCGATGTGTTGAGCGATTTGGGGAGCAGCTGCCCTTCATGATGAAGGTGCTCTCGGTGCACAAGGATCACGGACTCTCAATTCAGCTCCATCCAACACGGGAGCAGGCGCGTGGCTTGCGGCTAAGGGCGCCGGAGCACTATCCCGATGACAATCACAAGCCCGAGGTCGGTATCGCCCTCACACAAGTCTCGCTCCTCTACGGCTGTAAATCGCTTCGCGAGCTTCAGGGGATCGTGAAGGCACTGCCGGGAATGAAAAGTTTTTTGGAGAGGGATCTCGTGACCCGGGTCGAGAATGCCCCTCCGGATTCCCCTCATGATGTAGGGTTGGTGAGGGAGGTGTTTACCTCGCTCCTGCGCCTCAAAGAGGATCGGGTTGCCGAGTGTGTCGCGTACCTCCAGGGATCTTTGCCGCAGGCGCTCTCTCTCAGTAAGGAGTTTGATATCTTTCGCCGGTTGGTGACCCGGTATGGGATGCGGGATGTCGGGCTGATAGCGCTGGTATGTATGAATCAGGTCGTGCTGCAGCCCGGAGAGGCAGTGTTCATAGCGCCCAACGTGCCGCATGCGTACCTTGAGGGTGACCTTTTTGAGTGTATGGCGTGCTCTGACAACGTAGTGCGTGCCGGATTGACGCCAAAGTTCAAAGATCTGAGTGCACTCATCGAGCTAGTGGA